>CALXZS010000029.1 GCA_944393305.1 uncultured Clostridia bacterium
TATTACTGGGAAGTCTAATTGTTCGTCTGTTGCATTTAAGTCCATAAATAATTCTAAAACTTTATCAACAGCTTTTAAAGGATTTGCTCCTGGTCTATCTATTTTATTTATTACAACTATTGGTTGTAAGTTAAGTGCTAATGATTTTTTCAAAACTTCTCTAGTTTGTGGCATTGGTCCATCAAATGCATCTACAACAAGTAAAACACCATCAACTGTTTTTAAAACTCTTTCAACTTCTCCTTCAAAATCAGCATGTCCTGGTGTATCTACTATATTTATTTTTATGCCATTATACATAACAGATGTATTTTTTGAAAGTATTGTAATTCCTCTTTCTTTTTCCAAATCATTTGAGTCCATTATTCTTTCTGCTACTTGTTCATTTTCTCTAAATATATGGCTTTGTTTTAAAAGTGCATCGACTAATGTTGTTTTTCCATGGTCAACGTGTGCAATTATTGCTATATTTCTTATTTTTTCGTTATTCATAACTCTCTCCTTCTTTTCTACTTTATTTTACTATGAATATTTTTACTATTTACAGTAGGATAGAGAATTGAAAGCCTACTCTCAATTCTCTTCTTTACTACTATACTCGTTACTTGTGCCTTCTAATTCTTTAACTGATAGTTCAATTTTTTTATTTTCCAGATCCATATCTATAATTTTAGCATTTACTTCTTCGTCAATTTTTAATTTGTCTTCTGGTTTAGTTATTCTTTGTTCACATATTTGTGAAATATGTATTAATCCTTCTATACCTTTTTCTAATTCTGCAAATGCTCCAAATGGCATAAATTTCTTTATTTTTACTCTAACTATATCCCCAACTTTATATGTAGCATTTTTCCAAGGGTCTTCACCTTTTCCATCATATAATAATTGCATTCTCTTATTTTCTTTATCTAGCGTTTTTATTTTTACAGTTATTGTTTGTCCTTGTTTTAATATATCATTTGGATTTGCATTTTTGTCCCAAGACATTTCTGAAATATGAAGTAAACCTTGTACACCATTTATATCTATAAATGCTCCATATGAACAAACGCTATTTACTATTCCTTCATATGTTTTTCCTACTTCTGCTGAATTCCAGAATTCTTCTTCTTTCTTCTTTTTTTCTTCATCTAAAATTATTTTTGCAGAACCTATTACTTTATGTTCTTTTGGATTGTATTCTATTATTTTAAATCTAACTATATCAGTTTGGTTGGCAGATAATGATTGTGGAATAAATATTCTTATTCCTTTATAATCTACAACTAAACCTTTATCATTCTTTTCTGTTACTTTTTCTTCAAATACTTCATTATTTCTGACTTTTTCTTCAAATTCTTTTCTTACTTCTCTTCTTCTTCTTTTTTTGCAAGAAAGCAATACATTTCCTTGACCATCATTTAATTTCACAACATCAGCTGTGATTTTATCTCCAATTTTTAATTGCTTTGATGGTATATCTTTTTCATCAAATGAGTATTCTCCTTTTGGAATAATTCCATCTGCTTTGTAGTTTAGGTCAACTATAATTTCTTCATTTTTAGTGATACTAATTATAGTTCCGTTAGCTACTTTTCCAAGTTTTTCATTTTTCATTGAATTATTTAATAATTCTTCGAAAGAAATATTTTCTTCATTCATATATTTATCATTCCTCTTATAATATATTTACAATTTCTATTAATAGAATATTCATAAATATATTCTTTCTTTTAATCTCTTTAGCCCTTCTATTATATATTAATCTTCTTTCTTTGTCAACATAACAATGTCATTCATTACCTTTGTACTTGCTTTATCTAACCAATCTGAACCTTCTTTTTTGAATTCTGAAACATCAACAGGTTTTCCATAGTTAAAAGTTACTTTTGTAAATGGTTTGAATGTTCCATGTATCCCAACTGGTATTATTTTTACTTTTGCTTTTTCTGCTAAAAATACTGCTCCATTTTTTACTTTTGCATTTTTTTCTAGTCCTTTTCTAGTTCCTTCTGGGAATATACCAAGTACTTCTTTATTTTTTAGAGCTTTCAGACATAATTTTACTGAATTAATATCCCCTGTATCTCTTTTTACAGGGATAATATTAAATAAATGTCCCAAATAAGAAAGTATTCCAAACCTATATAAATCTGCTTTGGCTATAAATCTTATTGGAAATTTGTTACAAAGTATTAATCCTGCTGCATCTAAGTAATTCATATGGTTTGCACAAATTATGTATCCTTCATCTTTTGGAAGATTTTCTAAGCCATTCATTTTTGGTCTATATACTATTTTATACAAAAGTCCTAAAAAACCTTTTGTAAATTTTCTTCTAAATATTTTCCACTTTGTTTCTTTTGTCATTACATATGCTTTTTCTATTTTTTCAACTAATTTCTTTTTCTTTTTAATTATTTTTGTAACTTTTGCTTCGACTTGTTTTATTGATAAATTAGTTGTGTCTATATATATTGCATCTTCTGCTTGTTTAAGTGGTCCTATTTTTGCGTTTTTATCATTTTCATCTCGAAATTCTATATTTTTCTTAACTTCTTCAAAAGGTATATCTATTCCTTTTTCTTTGTTTTGCTTAAATCTTCTTTTTGCTCTTTCTTCAGATGAAGCATCTAAATATATTTTTACTTCTGCATTTGGAAATACATTAGTTCCAATATCTCTTCCATCAAGTATTACTTCTTTACCTTCTGACATTCTTCTTTGAAGTTCTACCATTGCAGTTCTTACTTCTTGCAAATGAGATACTTGAGATACCATGCTAGTTACATCTGCTTCTCTTATTTTTTTTGAAACATCTTCTCCGTCAAGAAACACTTTTTCTCCATCGAATTCTATTTTTATGTTTTTTAGCATTTCTTTTATTTTTTCTGTTTCATCCATTTTTATATTTTCTTTAATCATTTTTAATGTAACACATCTATATGTTGCTCCTGTGTCTAAATATTGAAAATTAAATTTTTTAGCTATAAGCTCTGTAATTGTTCCTTTTCCTGTTCCAGATGGTCCATCTATTGCTACTATAAATGACATGTTATTTATCTCCTTCCATTAAACTTGGCAATGTTAATTTCTTTGCTATTATTTTCATTTCAACTACATTCATTGTAGTTTGTCTTTCTATTTCTCTAATACATTTTTCTTTAAATTTTTTCAGCTCTGTTACTAAATTAAAACCATATTTTACTTCTGCTTCTACATATATTGAAGGTCCATTTTCTGTTTTTGTAACTCTTACTCTAATTATATTGGTTATAGAATTAGATTTTGACGCTAAATATTCTATTATCTGTCTAAATACTGTATCTGAAATTGTGTAATTTCCCATATAACTAAATGTTGGTCTTATTATTGATTTTTCTGAAATATATGGCTTTTGTCCACTTCCATTTGATTTAA
This sequence comes from uncultured Clostridia bacterium, assembly GCA_944393305.1. Classification (GTDB taxonomy): domain Bacteria; phylum Bacillota; class Clostridia; order TANB77; family CAG-508; genus CAG-793. The sequence goes on from CALXZS010000029.1 coordinate 3,400, forward strand.
ATATTTGAAGTGGATCTAGTAAAAATCCTGAAAAGTCTTTTTTTATTTCAAATGTTGGAACAGGAATAACATGTTTTCCTTCTGTTGTTCTTATTCTTTTTGCATTATTTATTTCTTCTTCTGTTGCCACATCTGTTATATATATTGTTTTTTCTATTTTAGGTAATTCTAGATTTTTAGCAATTTCTTCAACCATTTTATCTGAAGTACCTAATATTAGAACAGATTTTGGTTTTATTTTATTAAATGCTTTTATCATTTCTTTTCTTTGAGCTTCATTTTTAAATAAAGCTCTTTTTACAGTTTCTATTTTTGTTGGTGCTTTTTTTGCCGAGTTTCCTGCCACAATATCATTATTTTTGACTAATATTCCATCATCAATAATGTATTTAATATCATATTCTCCAGCTACCATCTGAGCTCTATAACTTTTTCCTGTTCCAGATGGTCCAACAAAAGCATATACTTTTATATCTTTTTTCATCAGTCTTTTTAATTCCTTTCAATTAAACTTATTGCATATTGATAACTTTGATATTTTGTGCTAAATTGTTCATTATATAAAACTTGTATATCTCCTCCAAGTTCTTCTATAACTGCTTCTAGAAGTTCATCGCTGTCATCACTTACTACCCATATTCTGCCTGTATAATCTTCTAATTCATCTAAATCATATACAGTTTCTCCAAATGCTTTGTAAGCTTCTTCAACATTCCAATTTAATCTATCCCAGAAGTATAGTTTATTATCTAAGAAATTTACTCCTGCCACAAAACCACTACCATATCCACCTGCTGCATTATCTATAATAATTATATCATTTTCTTCAATTCTTGATTCCATAAATTCTATTGGTTTTCTATTTGACTCATCATAATTTGTTGTTACTAAATTGTAATTTACAATTGCAGAAACAATAAGTATTAATACACATATTGTATTTACATGTATTTTCGAGTTGTCCCTTGCCATTAAAAATGCTAAAGCAAATAAGAAAACTGCTGTTATTGTAAGTAAATATCTTGCATAAAGTATAGGTGTTTTTAGTGATACTATTCCCACAGCTATTAGTACGGCTAGGTATAGTGCCATAGCTAATTTGGCTGGTTTTGCTTCTTTCCATTTTTTATAAAATAGATATATCATATATATTGCCATAATTATGCAAAATGTATATGAAATTATTTTGTTTAAATGAATTGATGTTCCTAAATTTCCAGTAAATTGGAACTCGAACATTTCTAGGAAGTTAGGTGCTCCTATCCAAAATCCACCAGATACACCCATGAATTGTCCTATTAATACTATTAGCCAAGGTATATATAATATAATTTGAATAATTGCTGATATTATACTTCTTTTTAAATTTTTACTATATTTTATATATTTAACTTCATAGTTTCTTTGTTTTACGTTATTTACTAAGAAATATATAAATAGTGCTATGTTTATAATTGCTACTGCCACTAAGCTATAATAATGAGTATATGCAGATGCTAAACTAAATATTGAAAATATTATCCAGTTTTTGTTACTTATACCACTTTTATATATTCTATATCCATATAGTGCTGCTCCAAATACAAATAACATTGCCCATGTATACATTCTTATTTCTCCTGCATACACAAGAGTTACAGGCATGAATAAGATTAGAAATGAGAAAATGAATCCTGTTTTTTCTCCAAAATCTTTTCTTAAATGTGTGTATCCTAATATTCCTAAAATTATTAATGGTACTGCTGAAAATAGTCTATATGCTAAAATGCTATTTCCTGTAAAAAATCCTACTATTCTAAGCATAAAATAATATAATATTGGGTGTACATCATGACTACCTATCGACCATATTTCACTGAAACTGTGACTTGCTATTCCTACTGAGTAGCTTTCGTCAAACCATAGGCTTTCATGAAAAGATGAAAATAAAATAAAAATACTTCCTAATATAATAATTGCTATGTGTAAATATTTTGTCAAATTAAACTTTGGTACTACTATTAATTCTTTTGATTCATTATTAGTATTATTATTCATTTTTTCCTCCATTTATATAGACTTTTAGCCCTTATAGTTAAATAAGGGCTAATTTTTTATTGCTGTTTAATTTCTTTATTATCAACATCATTAATTTTAACATCTCTAACATGTTCAATCTTCTCCCATGTAGTGTCTCTTTTAAATAAACATTTGAAGTTAATTACTAGCCAAGAACCTAAGAATATTGGATACATTATTAGTCCTTTCCACATTTTCTTTATTGGCTTTTTGTCTATTATCATAATAACTAAAGCTACTATAATTGGTAAGAAAAATGTTGGAATAACATATCTTAAAATGTTTATTATAAAATCAGCTGTGGTCATTCCTTGGAATAAGTAACTTACTGCATTTAATACTAGAAGTAAAATTGTTATAATGAACATTGGTATACTTCCTAGCATGTATAATAGTCCATCAAAATTCATTAATGTTTTATTGGTAATTGCAGATTTTGCAAGAGGTTTTGTATATTCTTGCAAACATTGTATATGTCCTATTGTCCATCTTGATCTTTGTGACCATGATGGTTTGAATTTTACTGGTTGTTCATCATAAACAATGGCGTCTGTTGCCCAACCAAGCTTTTTACCTTGTATAATTCTTTTTAAAGAGAATTCTATATCCTCTGTTAATGTATTAGTATTCCAACCTGTTGGTCTTATACTATCAAATTTAACCATGAACCCTGTTCCATTTATTAATGGTGAAAGTCCAGCATTATATCTTGCTAAATGGTAAAATCTATTCATTGTCCAATAAAATATTGCATATCCTGAAGCTATCCAGCTGTCTGTTGGATTTTTAATATCTCTATAACCTTGTACAACTTCTTCTCCTTGGCATAAATGCTTATTCATTGCTTTGATAAAGTTTTTATCTACTATATTATCTGCGTCAAATACACAAAAGGCATCATAATCCATTTTAGGATCTGCAAGTAAAGTATTTAGAAATAAACGAAGTGCTTCTCCTTTTGTTTTTTTAGCTGGGTCATCTTCATGTCTTTCGAAGATTTTAACACCATATTTTTCTGCAACTTCTTTTGTTTTATCTGTGCAGTTATCTGCTATAACGCAAATGTCGTATTTATCTTTGGGATATGTTTGATTTTTTAAACTTTCTATTAAGTTTCCTACAACTGCCTCTTCATTGTGTGCTGGTATAATTGCTAAAAATTTATGTTCTTTATTTTCTAATAATGGTTTTTCTTTTAATGTAATAAGTGAACAAACGCTAACCACTAATTGATAAATCCAATAGATTGTTATAATCCATATTAGTGCTTGTTGTATAAAATACAAATATTGCATTTTTATTCCTCCTATTATATTTTAAATAAATAGGAAATATTTTTTCTACTTATTTAAAAAGCATATGATTATATGCTCCAAATATATTATACTACAAAAAAATATTTTTTACAACTGTTACAATTTACATCTTATTAAATTTTTCAAAAAAAATGGTTACAGTTCGCGGCTTAAATAAATTGCTCACACTTTAATATATATTTCTAAACTATAACAAAATTGTATATCATAGATTTCTTGTTCCTTGCGGTCGCTGCTCAAATTCTTCGAATTTGCCAGCTCCAAACGCACATCGCTTGAAGTACTTCAAGCTCGTTTGAACGCTCACGCGGAACTACGAAATCTACAATATACAATTTTTAATAATAAATAAAGCTGTAAATTGTAACACAATATTATTATTTATTCTTCTTCAGTATTGTGAACTTCTAAATCTTTCATATTTAAAGAAATTTTGCCTTGATGGTCTATTTCAGTAACTTTAACTTTTACTTCATCACCAACAGATAATACGTCTTCTACTTTTTCTACTCTTTTACTTGAAATTTTAGAAATGTGAAGTAATCCTTCTTTTCCTCCGCCTAAATCTATAAATGCTCCGAAAGGTGCTATTCTTGTAACTTTACCTTCATAAATTTCTCCAACTTCTATTTCTCTAGTTATATCATCTATCATTTTTAAAGCTTCATTTGCTTTTTCTAGATTGTCTGAATAAATACATACTCTTCCATCTTCTTCGATGTCTATTTTTACACCAGTTTCGTCAATTATTTTATTGATAGTTTTTCCACCTGAACCTATTACATCTTTAATTTTATCTACTGGTATTATAGTATTTACTATTTTTGGAGCATATTTTGAAATTTCTTTTCTTGGCTCACTTATAGCTTTTAATAATACATCATCTATAATATGGTCTCTTGCAATTTTTGTTTTTTCAAAAGCTTTTTCTATGATATCATATGTTAATCCATCAATTTTAATATCAACTTGAATTGCTGTGATACCATCTTTAGTTCCTCCAACTTTGAAATCCATATCTCCGAAAAAGTCTTCGATATCTTGAATATCTGTTAAAACTATGTAGTCATCTGGATTTTCTGGGTTTGTGATTATGCCTGATGAAATTCCAGCTACTGGCTTTTTAATTGGAACTCCTGCATCCATAAGTGCTAAAGTGCTTCCACAAATACTTGCTTGTGAAGTTGAACCATTTGATTCTAATACTTCTGATACAACTCTTATTGTATATGGGAATTCATCTTCTGATGGTATTACTGGAACCAATGCCTTTTCAGCTAATGCTCCATGTCCTATTTCTCTTCTTCCTGGTCCTTTTGATGGTCTTGCTTCTCCAACACTATATGATGGGAAGTTATATTGATGCATATATCTTTTTGATTCTTCTTCATCTAAACCATCTAATATTTGTTCATCTGCTTTAGTACCAAGTGTTACAACTGATAATACTTGAGTTTGTCCTCTTGAGAAAAGTGCACTTCCATGTGTTCTTGGTAGAAGTCCTACCTCTGCGCTAAGAGGTCTTACTTCATCTATTTGTCTTCCGTCTGGTCTTTTATGCTCTTCTAGTATCATTTTTCTAACACATGCTTTTTCTAGGTCATGTACTGATGTTGAAATATCAAAACCATGTTCTTCTTCTGCATTTTCTCCATACATTTCTATCGCTAAGTTTTTGATTTCTTCTGCAATTTTATCAACATTATTATTTCTTATTTCTTTATCTTGCTCTTGAACACCATTATACATAGCTTCTTCAAATTTTTCACAAACTGCTTTGTAAAATTCTGGATTTACAGAAAATGATTGATATTCAAATTTTTCTTTTCCTATTTCTGCTTTTATATCTGATATAAATTTACATAATTTTTTTATTTCTACATGTGCCATTTTTATTGCATTTAACATGATATCATTAGGTATTTCATCTGCACCTGCTTCAATCATTGTTATTTTCTCTTCTGTACCTGCAACTGTTAGTTTTAATCTGCTATGTTTTCTTTGATTATTATTTGGATTTATTATTATTTCATCATTTACATATCCAACTTGCACTGCTGCTGTTGGTCCTCCCCAAGGTATATCCGAAATTGAAAGTGCAGCTGATGTTCCAATATTTGCACATACTTCTGGGCTATTATCTTGGTCTACTGATAACACTGTATTTACAACACACACATCATTTCTGAAGTCATGTGGGAATAGTGGTCTTATTGGTCTATCTATTGCTCTTGAGATTAATATTGCCTTATCTGCTGGCTTTCCTTCTCTTCTATTAAAGCTTCCTGGGATTTTTCCAACTGCGTATAATTTTTCTTCATAGTCTACTGATAGTGGGAAAAAGTCTACTCCTTCTCTTGGTTCTTTTGAAGCTGTAACATTTGTCATTACAACTGTGTCACCATATCTTACTGTTACACTTCCATTGGCTAGGTTTGCAAACTTTCCAGTTTCAATTGTTAGCTTTCTTCCTGCTAACTCAGTTTCATAAATTTTAAACATATATTTCCTCCTCATGTTTTGTAGATAACCGATTTAGCTGTAACCTCTATGATATATTAATTTTAATTAATGCATCATACAAGCTACTTTCTAAATCAATTATCTAGCGAAAAAAGCGAGCGCTTCTAATAATATTAAACGCTCGCAGTTTAATTATTTTCTTAATCCTAATTTTGCAACGATGTCTCTATATCTTTGAACATCTTTTTTTGCTAAGTAGTTAAGTAAATTTCTTCTACTTCCTACCATTTTTAAAAGACCTCTTCTTGAATGATTATCTTTTTTATGGATTTTTAAATGTTCTGTTAAATCATTAATTCTTTCTGTTAAAAGAGCTATTTGAACTTCTGGAGAACCAGTATCTTTTTCGTCTCTTCTATATGTTTTAATGATTTCTTCCTTTCTTTCTTTTGTCATAATTACACCTCCTATATTTTTTTCACTTTTAACTGAGCTAAAGTAGGTGTGTTTCCCTAAAGCTAAGTTAAAGTACATATATTATATTACCATATTATATTATAAAATGCAAGTTTAAGGCAATTGTTTTTTTAATCTTTCTATTTCTTTATCATGTTTTTTGGGACACCTCCCAAAAACAGCTCCTTATATAATGCTTGCCAAAACAAGTATTCCAATATTATCTGAATAGATTTTATCAAATTGTGAAATTGGAAGTGGATTGGTTCCAAGTCCCGCTTCTATTGTATATCCTGGTTTATTATATTGTTTGATAAACCAATCTTTATAACCTGCATTTGCTGACTCTGGTGGTGTTAAATCTAACAAATATCCACTTACCATACTAAAAATCTTCCCTATTTCTTCTGAATCTTGTGGCATGTAATTTTCATATTTCCAATAGATAACTTCTCCCTGTGTGTGATATGCTAAAATAAGTCTAAAATTATGTCTTAATGTAAAATTATAAATTGCCAAAGCCTCTGGTTCTGTAAGTGGACCAAATCCAACAAAGTCTCTAGGAGCTGGCATAGTATACCCTTGTGCAAATTTTATTTCTCTAGCTTTTTCCCAATCTGCAGGGAACTGCAAATTTAAGTCAACACCATGATAATTTGCTTTCCATCCATTTGGAAATGGTATACTTGGAAATCTTGACGCTATTTCTTTATAATGTGCATATTCACTACTTCCTTCTTTTATATTTCCTGTGACTAATTCTATCCCATCTGGATTGAGCATTGGAACTATATATATTGATGACTTAGTAAATATTTCTTTTGCATTATGTTCAAAAATATCTCTACCACTTGAATATGCTATACAAAAATCTTCAATAAATTTCATAAGAACTAATGCTGTTATCCATTCATTTGCATGTATCGCTCCACTATACATTACTTCATTTGGTCCTGTACCTATTCTAACACAAGGAATTTGTCTTTTCTGTACACTTTCTCCTATATTTTCTAATTGTAAGAAAG
>CALXZS010000030.1 GCA_944393305.1 uncultured Clostridia bacterium
ATGTTACTATTATTCCTCTTACAACTTTATTATTCTTTTTTTCCTTTTTGTTTTTCATATTTCTTCTCCTTTTCTCTCGTTAGGCTGTTTTTATGCTGAAAGCTGAGCAATTAAATTATTATATTCTTCTATTTGTTCATTAGTTGAAAATACTATCATATCATCTTGTATTTCCCATGAGCCCTTATTCTCTATTAGAAAATCTATAATATTATTTGATTTATTTAATACATCAATTAGCTGGTCTATTGAAGAACTAATTTCTTCATAAGAACTTTCGCCCATTATTGTTTTATATAATTCAACATAATATTCATCTACATTTTCTTTTTCAATATATGACATTACTTTTTCAGTTGACATATATTCTTCATATTCTTTTTTCATTTCTTCTAATCTTTGCGTTGTTGAACTTATGTATTCTTTAGTTTTAGTAAACTCTGGTCCGTCTTCTTGATAATTATTTGATGTTAGCATTGTTGATAATTCGCCATTATTTACAATTTGACTAAGTTCAATATTTAATTTTATAACATCTTTCAAATATGTTTTAGCTGCATTCTCAACTTTTCCATAATCTCCATCTGTTACTCTTTCATCTAGTCTTTTGTTTATTTCTTCTTCAGTATAATCATTTGATGCTATAATTGTTGATATTTCATTCATTTCTTCATTTAATTTATTTTCCTGACCCAACTCTGAAACGATACTATATGCGAAAATTGCTATTATTGCTAATATAACTACTATTGCAATTATTAATATAATTTTACTCTTTTTCATACTATCCTCCTCATATTTTCTTATACATATATAATAGCATAAAAAAAATAATAATCAATAAAAAAAGAAATAAATTTGAAAAAATTTTTGAGCTGTTTTTGGAGGTGCCCCCCAAAACATCCTTCAGAGTCCTTCTTTCAAATTCATTTCTTTTGCTAACTTTCCTATTGCTCTTGTTTCTATTCTAGACACATATGAACGTGAAATTCCCATATCACTTGCTATTTCTTTTTGTGTTTTTGGCTTTTCGCCATTAAGCCCAAACCTTAATTCTATAATAGTTCTTTCTCTATTTTTTAATACGTTTTTTATTTTTTCATATAATTTAGATATTTTCATTTTTAAATCTACTACATCTTCAATTGGTCTTTCTTCATTTTCTAATACTTCCTTTAAAGTTACTGTATTATCATCTTTATCCTTTCCTATTGGGTCTTCTAAATATACTTCTGAATTCGTTTTCTTTGTTGCTCTTAAATGCATTAAAATTTCATTATCTATACATTTAGATATATATGTAGATATTTTTATTGATTTTTTTGAATCATAACTATTTATTCCTTTTATTAAACCTATTGAACCTATTGAGATTAAATCATCTTGGTCTATATTTGTATTTGCATATTTTTTGCACACATGTGCAACTAATCTTAAATTATGTTCTATTAATATATTTTTAGCTTCTTCATTTCCTTCTTCCATTAGTTTAATATACTTTTTTTCTTCTTCTGCACTTAAACTTTCTGGAAATAAACTATTATTTGATATGTATCCTAATATAAATACTGCTGAACCTAAAAATGCTAAAAATCCCGAGATTGTAATTGCTAACATATTTGACCTCCCCACTTATTCTCTTTTTCTCATACATTAATTATATGTTTTGTTTTTCCTTATTGTGTCTGTCCTTTCAAGTAGGGACGGTTCTAAACAAAAATAAGTTATTTTTTCTTTCTTATTATCCAACCTTCTTCACATTTCATAGGTAAATGTATTAATACTTTTTGTCCATCCTTTCCTGGATTGACAAATTCTATTTCTTCTCCAGTTTCATCATCCCACATTTTATTTATAGTAAATTCTTCTACTTCAATTTTGTTTGGAATTATTATTTCCATTTTATCTCCAACAACTAATCTATTTTTAACTGCTAAAATAGATTTATCTTCATTATATTCAATAACTTGGCATGCATATTCATAATTTTGATTATATTGCTTTCCTTCATACTCTTGAAAATCTTTATTATTTTTATCATCAAAGAAAAATGTGGTTAATCCTCTTGTTTTAGTTTTTTCCAATTCTTTTAGATATTTAGTATAATCATAGCTTTGTGGATTTTTTATATAATCGTCAATTGCTGCTCTATATACATTTACAACACTAGCTAAATAATATTCAGATTTTAGCCTTCCTTCTATTTTTAAACTTGTTACGCCCATATCTATTATTTCTGGTATTTGTTTGATTAAGCATAAATCTTTTGAAGATAAGATATATGTACCATTTGTATCTGTTTCTACTGGCATAAGGTTTCCTGGATTTTGTTTTTCTTCTAAATATAAATTATATGCCCATCTACAACTTTGAGCACAATCTCCTAAGTTTGCATTTCTACAAGATAAAAAATCGCTTAAATAACATCTACCAGAATATGCCCAGCAAATTGCACCATGTACAAATATTTCAGTTTCTAAACCTTGTGGGGTATTATCTATTAAATATTTTATTTGTTCTTTGTTCATTTCTCTTGATAGAATAACCCTTTTGGCTCCATTTTTATACCAAAAGTTTGCAGAATGACTACTTAAAGTATTTGCTTGAGTACTTATATGTATAGGTATATCTGGTGCGAGTTCTTTTATAACATCTATTACTCCTCCATCTGATGCAATTATTCCATCTACTGCTAATTTATTTAAAATTCTAACTTGTTCCGCAATATCGTCATACATACTATCTTGTGCATATATATTTATTGTTGCATAAACTCTTTTTCCTAAATCATGAGCATATTTTATTGTATTTGCTAAATCTTCATTATCTACCTCTGCTCTACTTCGTAAAGAAAGTGCTCCTGTTCCACAATATACAGCATCTGCTCCATATTTAAATGCTACTTTTGCTTTTTCAAAAGAACCTGCTGGAGCTAATAACTCTGGCTTTTCCATATTTTTCTCCTTCCTATTAATTTAAAATATCTTGTTTTATATTATATTATTTTTTGTGTAATTTAGCAAGTGTCGGGATTGATTTTCTGCTATTTTTCGGTTATAATTAAATTTATATGAAAGGATTATATCAATGTTTAATTTAGATAAATTAGAATTTAATTATATAAAAGAATTTTTATTAAAATTTACATATACTTTTGAAGGTGCTAAATTAGTTTCAGATTTAACCCCTACATCTAATTCTTTAGAGGTACAATCTTTACTTATGGAAACTTCTGAAGCCATTAAAGCCATGAATATTAATGGTAATTTTCCTATTTCTGAAATTTCAGATTTTTCTTTATGGTTAAAAATGCTAAAAAGTGCCTCACCACTCAGTATTAAAGCATTGCTAGATTTATGCAGTATTTTAAAAATTAGTAGAAATTTAACTGAATATTACAAGAATGTTTCTGCAAATGATTCTTTTGAATATTTGAAACCATATTTTGAAGGTCTTTATTCTAATAAAGATGTTGAAAATAAAATAAGTTCTAAAATTATTTCAGAAGACCTTATTGCTGATGACGCTTCTAATAAACTATTTTCTATTAGAAAATCTAAAAAGAATTTAGAAAGTGAAGTAAAAAACAAACTAAACTCTTTTATTCATTCTTCTACATATTCTAAATATATTATGGACCCTGTTGTAACTATTAGGTCTGGTAGGTTTGTTATTCCTGTAAAAGAAGAATATAAAAGTATGGTTAAAGGCTTTATTCATGATACATCTAGCAGTGGTTCTACTGTATATATTGAGCCAATGGCTGTTTTTGAAATTAATAATAAAATAAATGATTTATCTATTGAGGAAAATAAAGAAATTGAAAGAATTTTTCAAGAACTTTCTAATTTGCTTATTCCTTTAGTTACAAATATTGAAAGTGATATAGTTTTAATTGGAAAACTTGATTTTATCTCTGCTAAAGCTAAACTTGCAATTGAAATGAATGCTACTATGCCTATTTTATCTGATGAAATTAATCTTATAAAAGCAAGACATCCTTTAATTTCTAAAGATAAGGTTGTTCCTGTTAACATTTATGTTGGAAAAGATTTTACTACATTAGTTATAACTGGCCCAAATACTGGTGGAAAAACTGTTAGTTTGAAAACAGTTGGACTATTATGTCTAATGGCTCAATCTGGCTTATTTATTCCGGCAAATGAAAACAGTAAAGTTAAAGTTTTTGATAATATTTTTGCTGACATTGGTGATTCTCAAAGTATTGAAGAATCATTAAGCACTTTTTCTAGCCACATGACAAATATTGTTAATATTGTAGATAAAGTTACCTCGAAGAGTTTAGTTTTAGTTGATGAACTTGGTTCCGGAACTGACCCATTAGAAGGTGCTAATCTTGCAATTGCCCTGCTTGAATATTTTTACAATAAAAAAGCTATTACTGTTGCAACCACTCACTATCATGAAATTAAAAATTATTGTATTACACATGATGGATTTGAAAATGCCAGTCAAGAATTTGATATTGAAAAACTAGAACCTACATATAAATTACTTATTGGAATTCCAGGAAAAAGTAATGCATTTGCTATTAGTAAGCGTTTAGGTTTGCCACAAGATATTTTAAACAGAGCAAATTCTTTGATGAATAAGCCGGATGTAGATATTGAAACTCTTATGAAAGAAATTTATGATGATAGAATTGAAATTGAGAACCTAAAAAAAGAGGAAGAAAAAAATTTAAATCAAATTGCTCTTTTACGAAAATCTTTGGAAACTCAAGTTTCAGACAAATTAGCAAATGAGGAAAAGAAAATTGAAAAAGCAAAAAAAGAAGCTAGAGAAATTTTGTTAGATGCAAAAGAAGAAGCAAATAAAATTATTAGAGAACTTAGTAATATTGACAATTCTGATTTAAAAAAGGCTAATAAATTAAGAGATAAATTAAATGAAAACCTGAAAGAAACCGAAACCCAGAGCGGTGTTGATTTAAGCGTTTTATTAAAATTAAATAATCAAGAAACAAGTAAGCCTAATAATAAAAATACTGTACATATAAGCAATTCTGCTTCAAAACATGTTTCTTCTGAAATTAATCTTTTAGGTGAAAATGTTGATACTGCTGTTAATACTTTAGACAAATATTTGGATAATTGTTCAATGGCTCATTTAAAACAAGTCAGGGTTATTCATGGTAAAGGAACTGGCAAACTACGAGAAGGTATTCACAATTATTTAAAAACTTCCAAATATGTTAAAAACTTTAGAATTGCTGGTTTTGGTGAAGGTGATTTTGGAGTAACAATTGTAGAACTGAAATAATTTTTAAATAGGGACGGTCCTTAAACGAAAATTTTTATATGAATGAAAAAACATATACATATAAAAGTAAATTTTAATTAGGGACGGTCCTTAAACAAAAATCTTTATACGAATGAAAAAACATATACATATAAAAATAAATTTTCGTTTAAGGACCGTCCCTAATTAAAAATTTTATATTTCCTATACTCTCCTTAAGCAATTTCTAAATTGTCTTTGACACGCACAAGTTCTACAAGCAGTTGTATTAGGGTCACCATTGCGTAATGTACCACATCCAATATTCCAATTGTTGCCACTTCTATTTTGTAAGTTGTTATTTGAACAATTACATGGACAATTGTCACTATTGTTATTACATGATGAACCTTGCCCTTCTCTCGTTCTTGAATTATTATGGCAAGATGAATTGTTATCACAACATCTTCCATTATCATCTATGAAATTAATTTCAATAGTTCTATTAGATATTCTACAAAAGATGCTAACAATGTATGCCGTAATTAGCGCAATTATTGCATATATAAAAGCTGCTATCAAGAAACCTACTCCATAAACTGTAAATGTTATAATAAGAAATACTGCTAATATTATTGCTGATACTAAAAAGGGATTTTTTAATATCTTTTGAAGTGCTATTGAGAATATGATTACGGCTATTGGAAATATAAATAGAAAAAGTATTAAATTCATATTATCCCCTTGTATATTTTATGTAACCCAGTAAATTATGTTACACTTATACACACATTTATGCTTGAATTTTACTTTTTCTATTCATATTTAACATCTACTAAATATAATCCTGTTGGTGGCAAAGTTTTTCCTGCTTTTAATCTATCCTTTGCCTCTAAAATAGTTTTTACATCTTCTGGCTTTATTTTTCCTATTCCAACATCTACAAGTGTTCCAGCAATTATCCTTACCATATTATACAGAAATCCATTTCCTGTAAGTTCTATTGTAACTATTTCTCCTTCTCTTTTTACATTTGCATTATATATTATTCTAACACTACTTTTGCTACTTGTTCCACTTGCTTTAAATGATTTGAAATCATGTTCACCTATTAAATATTTTATTCCTTCATTCATTTTTTCTTCATCTAATTTTTCTGGAAAGTGGTATTGTAAATTTCTATAAATTGCTGTACCTTGCAAAGAATTATTTATTATGTACTTATATGTTTTTCTTTTACAAGTATATCTACTATGAAATTTTTCATCTACTTCTTCTGCACTTATTATTCGTATAGATTTTTTTAATTTTGAATTTAATGCATATGGAATTTTTTCAACTGGAATATCTTTTTCTATTTTAAAGTTTGCTACTTGTGCTAAAGCATGAACTCCAGCATCCGTTCTTCCTGATGCAATTAGCTGGACTTTTTCTCCAGTTATTTCCTCTATTGCTCTTTCTATTTCACCTTGAATATTAAGTTTATTAGGTTGTTTTTGCCAACCACCCCAGTCTTTTCCATCATATTCTATAATTATTTTTATATTTCTCATTTTATTTCCTGATTTTCTTGTTTTTTAGATTTTTTAGCTGAAATTTTTTCTTTCATTTTAGTTAAACCATTTGTTTTCTTTTCTGAACCAAATCTAGCTGTAACTAAATTTTTTATTAATATTCTTTTTAATGCATCTTCTTTTACATCTGCAATTAATGTACCATCTTTTGCTATTGATACTTTTCCAGTTTCTTCTGAAACTACTACCGCAATTGCGTCAGACTCTTTTGATATTCCTATTGCTGCTCTATGTCTTGTACCTAATTCTTTTGCTATATCTTTATCATCAGCTAAAGGCAATATACATGCTGCCGCTATAATTTTATTATTACTTATAATTGCTGCTCCATCATGAAGTGGTGTTTTAGGTACAAATATATTTACTAAAACTTGTGGAGATATTTCAGCGTCTAATTTTATACCGGTTTCTATAATATCTTGTATTTTTATATCTCTTTCAAATACTATTAAAGCACCTGTTTTTGATTTTGCCATTTCTTCTACGGCAATTACAACTTTATATATATCTTCTTTTGTTTTATCTCTCAAACTTTTATCTATTCCAAAAAGTTTTGAAAAAGTGCTAGAACCCAATTGTTCTAATGCCCTTCTCAATTCTGGTTGGAATATTATTAAAAGTGCTATTACTCCATAGGTCATGAAAGATGTTAATATAAAGTATAATAATCGTAATTCTAATAAATTACTTAAAAATGTAATTATTATTAGTAATACTATACCTTTAAGTAATTGCCATACTCTTGATTTTTTAGCTACTTTTAAGAAATAAATAAACAAAAATAACACTATTGTTATATCCAAAACAAATGTTACTATTTGCCATGGATGTGATGCTAAATCGCTTATGTAATCTGCAAAATTAAAATTTAAGCTTGATATATTTTCAAACATATTTTTTAAATCTCCTTATATTTTAATACCATACTAAATACGCAATTAATGTTGCTGATGTTGCAAGTAACATACAAATAATAACTATTAATGCAACAAGTCTACCTAAATTCTTTTTTACATTAAAATGTATTTTCTTTTTTGTTTTATTTTTTGCTTCTTTTTTCAATTTTGACAAGTCCTTTCTTTTTGCAATATTATGTTTATATTTTACCATTTACTATATTCAAAGTCAACAAACTAAATTGTTAATTCTGCTTTTGAAGTAAAATTTTCTCTTACCAATAATTTTAATGGTTTATTTTCCTCTTTTTCTAGTTTCGGATCTTTTTCAATTATTTCAATTGCTAATGCTTGAACTTCTTTTAGTTCTTCCATATCTTGAAAAAGATTGGCTATTTTAAATTCTGGTATTCCATGTTGTTTTGTACCAAAGAATTCACCTGAACCTCTTAATTGTAAGTCTTTTTCTGCTATTGTAAATCCATTATCTGTTTTTGTCATTATTTCCATTCTTTGCCTTACAATATCATTGCCACCATTATATTTTAATATACAGTATGAGGCATATTCTCCTCTTCCTACTCTACCTCTTAATTGGTGTAGTTGAGCTAAACCAAACCTTTCAGCATTTTCTATAACCATAATACTTGCATTAGGAACATCTACACCTACTTCTATTACTGTTGTAGAAATTAAAATTTGTATTTCTCCTGCTTTAAATCTATTCATTATTTCATCTTTTTCTTTTGACTTCATTTTTCCATGTAAATATTCTACTTTAAAATCTTTAAAAATATCATTTTTATATTTTTCATATAATTCAGTTACTGCTTTTAGGTTAGCTGTACTTTCATCTTCGCCTTCTTCTACAAGAGGACATACTATATATGCTTGCCTTCCATTTCTGACTTCTTTTTTTACAAATTCATTTACTCTTCCTTCATATCTTTTACTTACTGCATAAGTTTCAACTTTTTTTCTATTTGGAGGCAGTTCATCGATTATTGATATATCTAGGTCACCATATAATATTAGTGCTAATGTTCTTGGTATTGGTGTTGCTGTCATAACCAATACATCTGGGTTATTTCCTTTCGAGACTATTTTTGCTCTTTGTTTTACACCAAAACGATGTTGCTCATCAGTAACTACAAAACCCAAGTTTTTAAAAACAACATTTTCTTCTAATATAGCATGAGTTCCTATTAAAATATTTACTTCTCCTGAAGCAACTTTTTCTAATAGTTCTTTTTTCTTTTTAGCAGTCATTCCACCGACTAATGCTTCGCATACTATTCCATATTGTTCTAGTATGTTTTTAAAGTTTTGCAAATGCTGTTTTGCTAAAATCATTGTAGGTGCTAAAACTGCAACCTGATAACCGCTTTTTACTGCTTTATATGCTGAAACCATTGATACTATTGTTTTTCCTGACCCAACATCTCCTTGAAGAAGCCTATTCATTGGCTTTTCATTTTCCATATCTTTATTTATGTCTTCTAAAACTCTAAGCTGTGCTTTTGTAAGTTTAAATGGCAAATTATTGATAACATCTGACATTTCAACTTCTTTACTATATTTTATTCCTTTTATTTCTGATTCATTTTCACTTCTTAATGCTAAAAGCCCTAATTGCATTGATAAAAGCTCATCAAAAACTAGCCTTTTTCTTGCATTTTGAAAATCTGAAAAGGTTTCTGGAAAATGTATTTCTTTTGTTGCTGTATTTATATCTAATAAATGATACTTTTCTAAATAATTTGATGGTAAAGTTTCTGGTAGTTTATTTTCTACAAGTTTTATACCATTTTCTATAATTTTTCTTAAATTATTTTGCTTTAGAGAATTGGTTAATGGATATATAGGTATTATTTTGCCCGTGTTTTTGGTATTACTAATACTGTCATATGTAGGGCTATTCATTTCTATTACACCATTTTTTTTAGTTATTTTTCCATAAAATCTATATTTTTCTCCTCTTTTTATGTTATCTTTTACATATGGTTGATTGAACCAAGTAATTATGCAATTATCTGTTTCGTCTTTTACTAAAAGTTTTTGAAAGCTTCTATTTCTATTTATATATCTAACATTTACATCTGTTAGTGCTGTTACTTCTATGGTATATTTCTCTCCATCTTGCACATTTGATAGTTTTGTTATAACACTTCTATCTTCATAGTTTCTAGGATAATATGTAATTAAATCTTTTAGTGTATATATATTTAATTTATTAAGTAGTTTCACTCTATTAGGTCCTACACCTTTAACATATTTTACATCTTGTTTCAAATCAATCATTGAAATTCCTCTATCTTTCTTATAACTTTTATTATTTTATCACACGAACATGGGTTTGTAAATAGTTTTTGGTTAAATCATTTATTTTTTTATAATCAGGCTATTAATTTTGATAATTTTATCATATAATAATTAAAATATAATATATATAATTATATAGTTATATAAACTCTATAACAGAGGTGGATTATGAAAAATTATAAATTAGCAGTAGTAGGTGCTACTGGAGTTGTTGGAAGAACAGCTATTAAAGTTTTAGAAGAAAAGAATTTGCCAATTAGTTCTTATGCATTTTTTGCTTCAAAAAGGTCTAGTGGCAAGAAAATTAATTTTAAAGGAAAGGAATATGTGATTCGAGAACTTAATGAGAATTCTTTTGATGAAGGGTTTGATTTTGCTATTTTCTCAGCTGGTGGAGAAACATCTAAAAAATATGCTCCAATAGCAGCATCTAAAGGTTGTATAGTTGTAGATAATAGTAGTGCTTTTCGTATGGATGATGATGTTCCATTGATTGTTCCTGAGGTAAATCCAGAAGCAATAAAAAAGAATAAAGGAATTATTGCAAACCCAAATTGCTCTACAATTCAAGCAGTTGTTGCCTTAAAACCTTTAGACGATAA
>CALXZS010000031.1 GCA_944393305.1 uncultured Clostridia bacterium
AAAATGAGAAAAAAACAAGAAAAGCAAGAAGTTTCTGAAACAAATATTGAAGAAATAAAAAAAGAAGAAAAAATAGATAAAGAAAAATTAGACAAAATAAAAGATGAAATAAAAACAACTAAAAAGAAAATAAAAAATAATTCAAAAACTCAAAAAGTAAAGAAAGATGTTTTAAGAAATATATTAATAGCAGTTGTAATAACTGTATATTTTGTTTTTATAAACTTAGGAGTAACTACAATACCGGTTACAGAATACATATTAGACTTAAAAACATTTTCTATTTTTGCAATAATAATTTCGATTATAATATTTGAAAGGGCATACAAAAAAGACGCAAACTACTTAGCTATTCATGGAATTGAAATGGTTGTAGTTGCGATTGCAACATTAGTATTATTGCAATTATATTCAATAGAAAATGAATATTTCTATTATGTAATGTTAGGAATAACACTAGGAGTAGTTTTATATTATATTATAAAATCATTGGTAATTTACATAAGATATAAGATAAAAAAATAAAAAACACTGGACTTATTTAAAATTTTGTAGTACAATTAAGTATAAATTATTTAGGAGGTATCCTATGCAACTTATAAATATTGGTTTTGGAAATATAATATCAGCTGATAGAATAATTGCAATAGTGAGCCCAGAGTCAGCTCCAATAAAAAGAATGATTCAAGAGGGAAAAGAAAGTGGCAATGTAATTGACGCAACATGTGGAAGAAAAACTAGAGCAGTATTAATTATGGATTCAGACCATATAATATTATCAGCCGTACAACCAGAAACAATATCAGGAAGACTAAATTCAGAAGTTGCAATAATAGATGAAAAGGAGTGATAAAATGTTAGTAAAACCAACAGTACCAGAATTATTAAGAGCATCACATAAAAATAGATATAGTTTAGTAATAGGAACAGCAAAAAGAGCAAGACAAATAGCAACTGGAAGTAGTCCAATGACAGATGAAGAAGATACATCACCAGTTACTCTTGCAGCAGATGAAATAGAAGAAGGAAAAATTACTTTATACGATGAAGCAGAGTGGAAAGAAAAAGACAAACAAGAAAATAATGAAAAACAAGAAAATGAATAGAGGGGAAAATGAGTAAAAAACATATTATATCTTTAGCAGGAGATCTCGCAAGTGGAAAAGGAGAGACCTCCAAAATTTTAACCGAAAAACTAGGATATGGAATTTATCGTAATGGGCAATATTTCAGAGAATTAGCAAAAAATATGAATATGAGCGTAACAGAATTTAATATGTATGTAGAAAAACATCCTGAAATAGATAGACAAATTGAAAATAGTGCAGCAGAATATGCAAAAACTCATGATAATTTCATAATAGACGCAAGACTAGGATGGTATGCAGTGCCAGAATCATTTAAGGTGTATCTAAAGGTAGACATTGATGTTGCAGCAAAAAGAGCTTTTTATGATAAAGATAGAAAAGATACAGAAAGTTTTGCGTCAATAGAAGAGCAAAAACAAGACATGATAAAAAGATATAATTTAGAAAATGAAAGATATTATAACTTATATCATGTACGAAAAGAGGATTTATCTAATTATGATTTAGTAGTAGATACAACTAATATATCTCCTACTGAGGTTGCAGAAAAAATAATAGAAGAATATAATAAATGGTTAAATGAAAAATAGGGGGTTCATTAAGAATATCCCTATTTTTTCTACTTAAAGCAAAAACATAATTTATTGGCAAGTAGGATAGCCACATTTTAAGGAGGAATATGCAAATAGAAAAAATAAGTATAAATAATTTAGAATATCCGTTTTTACTTTCACAAATATATAGTGCACCAAAAGCACTTTATATTATTGGAAATAAAGAAATACTAAGAGAAAAGAGCATTGCAATTGTTGGTTCTAGAGAATGTACAAACTATGGTGCAAAAGTTTGCAAAGAAATAGCATATAATTTAGCAAAAAGAAATATAATTACTGTAAGTGGACTTGCTAAAGGCATAGACACACATTGTCATGTAGGTACATTAAATGCAAAAGGTAGAACAATTGCCGTAGTTGCACACGGTTTGGATATGATATATCCAAAAGAAAATAGAGAACTTGCGAAAGAAATTCTGAAGTGTGGCGGAGCTATTGTATCTGAATATAATATAGGAGAAAAGCCTCTAAAGGAACATTTTCCAGCAAGAAATAGAATTATTAGTGGACTTTCAGAAAAAACAATAGTTGTAGAAGCGGGAGAACAAAGTGGAGCATTAATTACAGCACATTTTGCACTAGAGCAAGGAAGAGATGTGTATGCAGTACCAGGTAATATTTATTCAAAACAATCAATTGGTACAAATGACTTGATAAAACAAGGTGCAAACTTGCTTAATAATATTGAAGAAATTTAAAATAATTGGTCAAAAGATTGTATTATTAAAAAATATGTAATATAATACTTACTGAGTAATTTTGTCTAAGGAGGAAATTAAATGGAAGATAAAAAGAAAAAAAATGAAACAAAAAGCAAGGCAAAAAATACTACAAAAACAAATCCAAAAAAAGAAAAGGATATTAAGAAATTAGAAAAGCAAAAAAAGAAACAAGATAAAAAGAAAAATAGAAAACATCCAAAATTATGGTTAGCTTTTAAAATTTTTCTAATCATTATTTTGTTACTAATGATAATAGGAATAGCCGCTTTTTGTGCTATATTCTTTAGTGATGAATGGGCAATCACAAAAGAACAATTATTAAGTGACCAAGGACTTAAAATAGTCGATTTAGATGGTAATGAAATTACTAATTTGACTGGTGATGAAATTAGTAAAAAAGTAACATTATCTGAAATGAGTAAATTACCAGATGCATTTATAGCAATAGAAGATAAAAGATTCTATGACCATGGTGGTATAGATATAAAAAGAACAGCAAGTGCCATAATTAACTATGGAATTTCAATTGTTACCGGAAAAGATGCATCTTTTGGTGGAAGTACCATAACTCAGCAATTAGTAAAAATAACAATGAATGATGACGCAAGAGGTGGCTGGGCTGGTATTGAAAGAAAAATAAGAGAATGGTCAAGAGCAATTCAAGTTGAAGATATGTTAGAAAAAGACCAAATACTTGAAAGATATTTAAATAGAATATATTTAGGTTCTTCAGGAGGACTAGAAGTAAGAGGTGTAGAATCTGCCGCAAATTATTATTTTAATAAAAAAGCAAGTGAATTAGATATTGCACAATGTGCCTTTTTAGCAGGTATAAATCACTCACCAAATGCATACAATCCTTTTGATGATTCATTAGATAATGACCAAACTATAAAAGACAGAACAAATACTGTTTTATATGAAATGTATGACCAAGGAAAAATTACTGAGGAAGAATACAATACAGCAGTTGAAGAAACTAACAATGGATTAGCTTTTAGTAAAGGTTCAACTTCAAATGGAAACAGTTCATTATCATATCATGCAGCAGCAGCAATAAATCAAGTTGCAGATGAAATGTCAGAAAAAGAAGATATTTCATATTCAGAAGCTAGAGAATTACTAATAAATAGTGGATATACACTTTATACAACAGTAGATAAAGATATACAAAGTGCAATGGAAGAAGAATTTAAAAAGTCTTCGCACATAATAAGTTCAAAAGGTCAAACAATTCAAGCAGCAATGGTAATGATTGAACCATCAACAGGATATGTTGTTGCTGAAGTAGGAGGACTTGGAGAAAATCAAGATACATTGGGTCAAAATAGAGGAGTAGATAGTGGAAGGCAACCAGGTTCATCATTTAAACCATTAGTTACAGTAGCACCAGGACTTGAAAATGGAACAATCACTGCTGCTACACTATTTGATGATACAAGAACAACTTTTGGAACAGAATATAGACCAAAGAATGATGGAAATAAATATTTAGGAATAACATCAATGAGAGAAATACTTAAACATTCATCTAACGTACCAGAAGTTAAACTATTATCATTACTAGGAATAGATAAATCAGTTGAATTCCTTTCAAAAATAGATATTGATGTTCCAGAAGCAAATCAGGATTTAGCACTAGCATTAGGAACGCCTTCAGTAACACCACTGCAAATGGCAGCAGGATTTGCCATGATTGCGAATGGAGGAGTATATATAACACCAACATTCTATACAAAGTTAGTTGACCAAAATGGTAATACAGTAATGGAAGCTACTCAAGAAAAAACAAGAGTTATGTCAGAAGGAAATGCTTATATAGAAACTTCAATGCTAGAAGGACCTATAAATGGAGGAACAGCATATCAATTTAGAGGAGTACTTGGAAATATGGCAGTTGCAGGAAAAACAGGAACTACTGACAAGAAAAAGGATAGATGGTTCTGTGGATTCACACCATATTATGCAGCAGCTTGTTGGTATGGATATGACCAACCACAGGTAGTTAATACTTATGGAAGTAACCCAGCAGCAAGAATTTGGTTCCCTGTTATGAAAGAAGCCAATGCAGATAAAGAAGCAAAAGACTTTGAACAGCCAGATAATATCGTATCAGCTAAAATATGTAAAAATAGTGGTAAAAAAGCAACAGATAAATGTAAAAATACCTATACTGAAATATTTGTAAAAGGTACAGTACCAGAAGAATGTACAGGACATACAACAGTAAAAATATGTAAAGAAACAAATAAAGTTGCAACAGAATTCTGTCCAGATACAGAGGAAAAAGTATATGTCGAAGAAATAGATACAGAAAAAGCTGGAAACTGGAAAACAGATGGTGGAAAAAGCAAAAATACAGCTCCAACAGAGACATGTGATGTTCATACAACAGCGCCAGAATTAGATGTGCCAATTGTAGTCGGAAAGACTAAAGACGCAGCTCAGAAGGCATTAGAAGACGCAGGATTTAAAGTAAAAATACTTGAGGACGAAGATAGTAGCAAAGCAAAAAATATAGTATTAAAGCAAAGTGCTACAAAGGCTTCAAAAGGAGCAACAATTACAATTACTGTAAATAGCTATAACGGTGGTACGTCAAACAAGCCTACAAATACAGTAGATAATTCTGTGATAGATAATCCACCAAGTAGTGAAACTGGAAATAATACGGTTAGCAATGAAACAGAGGATAATTAATTAAATAAAAAGGGAGTATGTAAATGAAAATTCAAATATACAATACTTTAACACATTCTAAAGAAGAATTTAAACCTATAAATAAGGAAGAAATAAGAATATATAGCTGTGGACCTACGGTTTACAGCTATGCCCATATAGGCAATTTTAGAACATATGTATTTGTTGATAGTTTAAGAAGAGTGTTTAAATATAATGGATACAATCTAAAACATGTAATGAATATTACAGATGTAGGACATTTAACATCAGATGCAGATACTGGTGAAGATAAAATGGAAAAAGCAGCGAAAAAAGAAGGAAAAAATCCATACGAAATAGCAGAATTTTATACAAAAGCATTTATGGAAGATATGATAAAATTAAATATAGATATGCCGAATATTATTTCAAAAGCAACAGATAATATAGATGAAATGCTAGAAATGGTAAAGAAAATTATTGAAAATGGATATGCTTATGAAACAAGCAAAGGAATATATTTTGATGTTTCAAAATTAGATAAATATCCAGTTCTTTCAAATAATAAAGTGGAAGGGCAAGAGGCAGGCGCAAGAATAGAAGTAGATCCTGAAAAAAAGAATCCATACGACTTTGCTATTTGGATAAAAGCACCGGAAAATCATATGATGAAATGGGATAGTCCATGGGGAAAATCTTATCCAGGTTGGCATTTAGAATGTTCAGCAATAAGTGAAAAATTTTTAGGAAAACATTTTGATATTCACACAGGTGGAGTTGACCATATTCCTATACATCATGAAAATGAAATTGCACAAAGTAAAGGGGCAAATGGAATAATTCCAGCAAATTATTGGATGCATTGTGAGTTCTTATTAGTAGATGGCGGAAAAATGTCAAAATCTTTAGGAAATGTATACACTCTTAAAGAATTAAAAGAAAAAGGAATAGAGCCTTTAGCATACAAACTATTTTGTTTTTCTTCACATTATAGAAATAAATTAAATTTTACATTTGATGGAGTAAAAGCTTCACAAGTTTCTCTAAACAGACTAAGAGATGGATATTTAAAACATAAAAATGGAAATGCAAATATAGAAGAAAACAAAATAAATGAATATGAACAAAAATTTCATGAAGCAATTAATGATGACCTAAATATGCCACTTGCACTAAGTGTAGTGTGGGAAGTAATTAGAGAAACAGATAAATCAAAAGAATATGCAAAATTAATTGAAAAATTTGATACAGTTTTAGGATTATATTTGAAAAATAGTGAAAAATATATTAAAATAGATTTAGAAATTCCAGAAAATGTTAAAGAACTATTAGAAGAAAGAAAAAAAGCAAGACAAGAAAAAAATTGGGCAAAATCTGATGAAATAAGAGATAAAATAAAAGAATTAGGATATGCAGTAAAAGATACAGCAAATGGAATGGAAATTGAAAAGGTACAATAGTAGAGATGATAAAAAAAGAGCGTTTCATACTGTATTGTGCCTGAAGCAGAGCGAAAGGAATGAATTATAAAAATGGAAAAAGAAATTAAATTATCATTTTTTAAAAGACTAAAAATGAGCATATTCGATTTTGATAAATACCATATTATTGCAAGTGAAGGACTTGGAAGAGCAATGATGTATTTAGTAAAACTAATTTTAGTTTTTTCACTAATTATATCATTAGCTTCAATATTAAAATTTTCACAAATAATGGATGAAGCAATGGGGTACGTAAATGACCAAGTCCCAAATTTCTATTTTAGTGATAATATATTTCATATAGAAAGTGAAGAAGATGTAATAATAGAAAATCACGAATATACTGATTTTAAAATAATATTATCCAACTCTGAAACATATGACGAAAATACTTTAAGAGATTTTGATGGTATAGCAATAGCTTTAACAAAAAATAATATTTTATTAAAACAAGCAAATAGTACAAGCATAATAGAGCAAAGTTATGAAGAAATAGCAAACTCATATGATTTAAATCAGGTAAATAAAGAAACTTTTTTAGGTTTAGGTACCGGACAAGCAGGATATACAATCTTAGGAAATGTATTTGGAGTAGTATTTATAGCAACATTTTTAACATATTTTATGACTGGAATACTAGACACAATTGCATTATCACTTCTTGGATTTATAATAACAAGAATAATTAGATTACCACTAAAATATGGAGCAATATATAGTATAAGCATATCAGCTATTACTTTATCAGTAATAATAAATTTAATTTACATGATAGTAAATCTATTCACTGGATTTGTAATTCCATATTTCCAAATAATGTATACATTGGTTTCATATGTATATTTAATAGCGGTACTTTTAATTATGCGCTCAGAAATATTAAAAAAGAAAGTAAAAATACAAATGCATATTGTAAATAAAGAAAAGAAAGAAGAACCAATAAAAGAAAAAGAAGAAAACAAAAATGAAAAAAATAAAGAAAACGAAAAAAAAGAAGATAATGAATTAAAAGATAAAGTAGAGGGTAAAATGAAAAATAATAAAGACAATCCAGAGCCACAAGCTAATATAAGGGAAAGATAGAAAGGAAGAAGTAAATGGCAAGTAAAGACAAGAAAAAAGATAACCAAAAAGAAGAAAAATGGAAAAAGATTTTATTTACAATAATACCTATATTGATAGTAATAGCAGTATTTGTTGTTGGTATATTAATAAATAATAATCAGCAAAATGATGAAAAAAATGTAGCATATACACAATTAATACAAGACATTAATGATGGGAAAATAGAAAAAGTAGAAATGACAGTTGGAAGTACATCCGTTAAATTAAAATATAAAGGTGAAGAAGAAGAAAAAACAGCAATAGTACCAAGTACACAAGCTTTTGTAGAATTAGTACAAGAAAAAACTCAAGATGATAATACAGAAAATGATATAGAATTAATACAAAAACCTAGAAATGTATTTGCATCTATGTCAGAAGCAATTATAGGTCTTTTGCCAACAATAATTTTAATAATATTAGTAATATTAATAATACAAATGCAAGGTCTTGGAGATAAAGGTAAAGTATATGATCCAGATATTTCTCAAGATAAAATAACATTTAAAGATGTTGCTGGACTAGATGAAGAAAAAGCAGAAATGATGGAAATAGTAGAATTCTTAAAAAGACCAGAGCAATATACAAAAATGGGGGCAAAAACACCTAGAGGAGTGCTACTTTGTGGAAAACCAGGTACAGGAAAAACATTAATTGCAAAAGCAATAGCTGGTGAAGCAAATGTTCCATTTATTTCAATGAGTGGTTCAGAATTTGTTGAAATGTTTGCAGGACTTGGAGCCTCAAGAGTTAGAAAATTGTTTGAAAAAGCAAAAAAAGTATCACCTTGCATAATTTTTATTGATGAAATAGACGCAATTGGTTCAAGAAGAACAAGCTCAAGTGGAGCAGATACAGAAAATAATCAAACATTAAATCAACTTTTAGTTGAAATGGATGGATTTGATTCAGACCAATCAATAATCGTTATAGCAGCTACAAATAGACCAGAAATGTTAGATGAAGCACTACTTCGTCCAGGAAGATTTGATAGAACAATAACAATCGCACTTCCAGATTTAAGAGGAAGAGAAGAAATACTAAAAATTCATAGTAAAAATAAAAAATTGGCTGAAAATGTAGACTTAAAATCAATTGCAGGAGATACAGCAGGATTTACAGGTGCAGAACTTGAAAATATTTTAAATGAAGCTGCAATAATAGCTACAAATAAAAAACATGAAGCCATAAAAAATAGTGATATAGAAGACGCTGTTAAAAAAGTTACAGTTGGTTTAGAAAAACATAATAGAATCGTATCTGAAAAAGATAAAAAATTAACTGCATATCATGAAGCCGGTCATGCAGTTGTAAGTAGATACCTAGAAACTCAAAAAGACATAAAAGAAGTATCAATCATACCAAGAGGAATTGCTGGTGGTTATACAATGTATAAGACTAATGAAGACAAATTCTATGTATCTAAAACAGAAATGGAAGAAAAATTAATATCACTACTTGGAGGAAGAGCAGCAGAAAAAGTAGCTTTAGATGATATTTCAACAGGTGCAAGTAATGATATAGAAGTAGCTATGAAAATAGCAAGAGATATGGTAACTGTTTATGGTATGAGTGATAAAATAGGTCCTATGTCAATAGATTTAGAAAAAGACCCATATCAAATACAATTATTAGGTAATAACTTAGAAGATGAAATAGGAAAAGAAGTAAAAACTATACTAGAAACAGCATATGAAAGGGCACAAATGCTTTTAAGAGCTCATAGAGATAAATTAGACGCAGTAGCATTAAAATTACTTGAAAAAGAAGTAATAAATGAAGAAGAATTTGAGCAAATATTTGAATAATTATGGCAATTCATATGTTAATACAAAGACTTATTTTAAATATTACAAGTTACAGTTCAACAATATATACTAAAATACCAATATACATTCTTCCATATTTCACTGCGCGGGTCGCTCGCATATACTCGCTCCAGCTTGCACGTTGCACTACGCTTTACAAGCTTCGTTCACTGAAATATTTTAGAATGTATATTGATATTTCTATAATAAATTCACTGAACTGTAACTATTATTATTTAAGTTCTAAATATTGCATAAGCGATAGCCCGTGCAGTTTGGAGCTGTAAAATTCGAAGAATTTTAGCAGTGACAGCAAGGGCAAGCGTTGTAATATTTAGAACTTATAGATTAAAAAGGAAGAAATAGTTATGGAAAATGATATATTTAAAAGAGAAGAGTTATTAATAGGAAAAGAAAATTTAGAAAAACTGCAACAAAAAACTGTTGCAGTTTTTGGACTTGGAGGAGTTGGCTCATACGTTGTAGAAGGTTTGGCAAGAGCAGGAATAGGAAATTTTATACTTATCGATTCAGATAAAATAGACATAACAAATATAAATAGGCAAATAATAGCTTTAAAATCAACTGTTGGAAAATATAAAACAGATGTTGAAGAAGAAAGAATAAAAGAAATAAATCCAAAAGCAAAAGTAATAGCATATAAAGAATTCATTGAAAAAGAAGGAAACGAAGAGTTATTCAATACTATTAAAAATGTGGATTATATAGTAGATGCAATAGATACTGTATCAGCAAAGATAAGGATAATAGAATTTGCAAACGAAAATAATGTAAAGATAATTTCCGCTCTGGGAACTGGAAATAAGCTAAATCCTACAAAATTAAAAATAGCAGATATTAATGAAACCAAAATATGTCCTCTTGCAAAAGTAATACGAAAAGAATTACGAAAAAGAAATATAACAAAATTAGACGTGGTATATTCGGAAGAAGAACCAATAAAAAATAGTGATAAAATAATAGGAAGCATATCATATGTTCCAAGTATAGCAGGACTTTTAATAAGTTACAAAATT
>CALXZS010000032.1 GCA_944393305.1 uncultured Clostridia bacterium
TTTAATAAATTGATTGATATTTGTATCAATGGTTATGAGAGCCAAAAAAGTTGTAGATAACTACTTCGTTGGCACCATAAGCGAAAATACTTGTAACTATTGATATTAATATGGTTACAAGCATTTTATATTTTTGATTTAATGCCATTTTAATGCAACTGTCTGAAATATTCTTTGAATTTTCAATTTCTTTCACTTTTAGCAATAGAAAATAATCAATTATCATTATTTCAAGTTGAAGATGTAATAAATGGAAAACCTGTAATTCGGAGAACAAAAAGATATTCAAGAAGTTAAAAATGCTTATAATGCTTATGAGCAAATTGAAAAGGTAAATCCATATTCTTTAGAGGATTTAAAAAAAATACACGGAATATTAACTTTTCTAATTGAAAATGATGCAGGTAAATTTAGAAATCACGGCGAGGGCGTTTATGATGGAGATATATGCATTTTCACTTGTCCACCACATAGATTAGTACCTACTTTAATGGACAACTTATTTACCTATTGAAAGTATGATAAAGAAAAATCAAGAAGAATATTATACTGCTATTCAAAATTGTAATAATGCTGGAAATTCAACAGAATTTATAGAGTTTATGCTAAAAATGATAAATGATACAATAGATGAAATGAATAATTCAAAAGAAATGAAAGACAAGTCTATGTTATTACTTTCTGAAAACGAACAAAAAGTATTAGAATGTATTAATAAAAATGTTATAATTGGAGCAAAAGAAATTATAGAACAAATAGAATTATCTGACAGTACAGTTAGAAGGATTTTAAGAAAACTTCTTCAAGATAAGAAAATTGAAACTACTGAGAGCCATTACAAATCGCCAAATAAAAAATATAAATTGACAGAGTAATGACAGAGATGTGACAGAGTTAAAAATAATAGCGATTATGAAATTTTATGTGACTTTTCTTTAATATCTGTGTATAATAAGTATAGGAAATGAATAACCGCAGTGAATGCGGTTACCACTATATATAGTTATAACGACACATTCGCAATATTGGCATAGTGGAATGTGTTGTTATTTTATTTCTTATCTATTTTTCACAAATTTCTTAAATAAAATCTAATTTTCACTTGAATGAGAATAAAAATAATGATATACTCTGCTTGAAAAAATACAAAAGAAAGGAAAATTTCTTATGAGCAAATTAGACGATTTAGAAAAATTAAATAATTTAAAAGAAAATGGAGCAATAACACTTCAAGAATTTGAACAAGAAAAACAAAAGATATTAAATGTAACAGAAGTAGACAATACTAATGAAAATGTAATTAGATTAGACATAATAGGTATTATATTAAGCGTATATTCTATTATTTATGTAATAGCCTCTTTATATGCATATCTAGGTATTTTCGTAATTGATTTATTAGTAAGTACAATTATAAGTGTTACAGCATTATTAGTAAGTATTAAGGCTAAAAAACAACTTACAGGAAAAAGTAAAATTCCAACAGTGGGAATAGTTTGTAGTATTATTGCAATAATATTATTATTGCCGTTTATGTTTGATTTTATTACAAAAATAAATTTGTACTATTAATAAGGAGGAATTTTATGAAAAATTATAAAGTATTTACTAAAACTAATTTGATATTATCAGGTATAACCATAGCAATATTTTTAACTAAATTTTTTGAAATGTTGTTTTTATTTTTTGAATATAATGGTACTGGAATTCATATATGGGAATATATTGCATTAGGAAATTTGATTTTTTTAATATATACAATATTATTTGCATATTTAAGTAGAGTAGTGGGAATTAGAAAAGGTATAAAAAACGGATATATTTGGGGACTATGTTTAGGTGTTTTGGGATTTATTGTGGTATGTGCTTTGAAAGAAGATACGAATGTAAGTGGAAAAAATAATATTGATAACAAATATGATGAAATAGAAAAATTGAATGGTTTAAAAATAAAGGGAGTTTTAACAGAAGAAGAATTTGAAATAGAAAAAAATAAAATTCTAAAAGATTTTAAATATTAAAATAAACAGCACTTTCCCAACTGGGAAGGTGCTGTTTAGCGTTTGATTCAGCTGTGGGCATTGTTACCAATAGATTTTTGTCCATTCGCAATCTAAAAACCTGTCCGTTTCAACATAATAACCAAGGGATTTCAGACGATCTACAGTTCCCTTATAAATACAGTAAGAAAGAAAAAGAGTCTTCTTACCCCTCTTGGATTCCCAGGAAATCTTTCTTAAAAGTTTTTTCAGTTGTCTTTCGACATTTTTCTGCTTGTATTCCCGGGTAATCTTTCTTAAAGCTTTTTTTAGTCGTTTTTCGACCCGTTTCTCCATTGCCAAGTCGCTCTTTTTCCGCGCTTCATCAGCCGAAATCATTAAAATTACCTCCTAAAAACTCACTAAGTGAGCTAAATTTATACATATCATATCATATTACATATAAAAAAACAAGCACAATTTTGTTTTTTAAAAAAATTCACAAAAATGGAAATTATTAATATTTAAAATTAAAAAAATTGTAAATAAAAGAAATAAAAACGGAAAAAATAAATAATGTCAAATTAAATTTGATTTAAAATTATTATTTTAGGAGGTGAAATGTATGAAAAACACAATGAAAATTACAGCTATTTTTGCATTAATAATTGGCGCATTATTAATAATGCCAAAAGCAAGTAAAGCTGCCACAAGAGAAGTCACAGATGAAAGCACATTAATAAGTGAAATTTCAAGTGCAGATCCAGGAGACACAATATCTTTAAAAAATAATATAACAGTAACACAACCAATAGTAATAGCAAAAGAATTAATTATCGATGGTAATGGTTACACAATAACTGGTGCAGAAAGTTGGACATCAACATCAGGAAATCAAACAATGTTTACAGCTCAATTTTCAGATGCAAAACTAACATTAAAGGACATTAATTTAATGAATGGACCTAAATATGGTGTTCAATCATATGATGGTGCAACAGTTATATTAAATAATGTAAATATAACAGGATTTAAATATGGTGGTGTACTTGCTAATGGTGGTAATGTAGAAATAATAAATCTACATTTAGGATATAATGGTACAGGTTCAAATAATGGTATAGAAATAGATAAAGGTGCATCTGCAACCAATAATCCTACATTAACAATGAATGGTGTTTTAACAAGTGATACAGCAGAAAATGTAGTAAGAGCAGCTGAAAATGGAAGTTTAACAGAATTTACTATAACAAATACAGAAAACACAACAAATAAAGTATTTGTTACAGATGGAGCAGTAGTTTTAACAGATGAATATAACAATGTTATATCAGAAACAGAACTACCAGATGCAGTAACACCTAATGTAGATAAAGAAAAAGTATTTGTAACAATAGCATATAATGACAAAACTTTAAGAATAGTAGTAAATAAAGATGAAAAAATAACAGCAGAATTAATTGCATCACATATTGTTTTAGAAGATAATTATAAAATTGATGGATATTATACTGATTCATCATACAGCACAGAATTTGATTTTAATAATGGAATAAGTACAGAAACTACAATCTATGTAAAAATTTCAGAAGTAAAAGAAGAAGTTAAAGAACCAGTAGATGAAGAAGAAAAAGACGAAACACCAAAAACAGGTGTAAATAGTTATCTTGGCTTAGCTACCTTTATTATAGCAATATCATTAGCTGGTATATTATATATGAAGAAAAAATAATAACGCGGTATTTTATATGTTAGAAAAATTACTAATAGAAAACAAAATCTTCCGTATTAAGCGGAAGATTATACATACTATTTTTAGAAGGTAAATTATGAAAAGAAATTATAAAAAACAGCTTATATTAGCAATACTAATTATATTAATGATTGTTTCAACTATATATGTAATATATTTTTTTAGATTAAAATTTCAAGCAAAAGAAGAAAGTAATTTATTAAATTCAATAAAAATAGAAAAAATGCAAATACCAGAAAATTCAAAGGAAAAAGTTATTATAACAGAAAGAATGTTACAAGTAAAAGAATTGCAAAAACAAAATTCAGATATAGTAGGATGGATTGAAATAGAAGGTACAAATATAAATTATCCAGTATTGCAAGGAACAGATAATGAGTATTATTTAGACCATGATTATAAACACGAAAAAACAGCAAAGGGTTCTATATTTCTAAATAAAGATTATGATTGGAATATACCTAGCACTAATTTGCTTATTTATGGTCATAATATGAAAAATGGAGAAATGTTTGAGGATTTACTAAATTATTCAAGTGAAGAATATTATAAAAATCATCCAATAATTAGATTTACAACAGCAAATGAAGATAAAGAATACGAAATTTTTTCAGCATTTAGAGCAAGAGTATATTACAAATCAGAAACAAATGTATTTAGATATTATAATTTTATAAATGCAAATAGTGAAGAAGAATATAATGAATTTATAAAAAATGCAAAAAGTAGTGCCTTATATGATACCGGTATAAATGCAAGCTATGGAGAAAAACTAATAACATTAATAACATGTTCCTATCATGTTAATGATGGAAGATTTGTAGTAATAGGAAAAGAAAAATAGTTCAATTAGGGACGGTCCTTTTTCGAAAAATTTTATATATTTTTTTGAAAAAGGACCGTCCCTAATTGCAAAAATATAAAAAATATAGTATTATAAAAAATAAGAGAGGTGAATAAAATTGAAACAAAAATTTTTAAGAGATTTAGGTATAGATTTAGATGGTTCAACAGAGGATTTACTACAACAATTTGACTTAAATGGATTTATGGATGAAATATCAGATAATAGATTAAAAGAAAAAGATAAAAAAGTAGAAGAATTAACAAAAAAAATACAAGAAGAAGAGGAAAATAAAGATAATAAATAATATGGAAATAAAAAAGAATGATGAATATATTGTTGAAATTATAGACTATGGTGCAAATGGAGAAGGTATAGCGAAAATTGATGGCTATACCATTTTCGTAATTGGAGCGATGAAGGGAGAAGTATGTAAAATACATATATTAAAAACACTTTCATCACATGCATTTGCAAAGATTGTTGAAATAATAAAAAATTCTGAAAGTAGAGTAGAAGCGGATTGTACTACTTATGACAGATGTGGAGGTTGCGATTTAAGGCATATCAAATATGAAGAAACTTTGCAAATAAAAAAAGAAAAAGTACAGAATTTGGATAATAAAATGCTAGATGAAAAAATAGTAGTAAATGATACAGTTGGAATGGAGAATCCACTCTATTATAGGAATAAAGCAATTTTTCCAATTAGTAAAGATAAAAAAATTGGCGTTTTTGCAAAAAGGAGTCATAATATTATTCCTATTTCAGAATGTAAAATACAAACCAAAATATCTCAAGAAATTGCAAAATATATAGTGGAAAATTGGAAGTATACAATTTATGATGAAAAAACTAGACAAGGTCTACTTAGAAATATTATGATTAGAGAAGGCTTTGCTACTCATGAAATAATGTGTGTACTTGTACTAAGCGAGAATAAGAAAATTGATGTTAGTGAAATAGTTGAAAAATTTCCTGAAATAAAAACAATAGTTGCAAATATTAATACTGAAGATACTAATGTGGTTTTAGGTAATGAAAATGTAGTGTTATATGGAAATGGGTATATACAAGATAAATTAGGAGATTATATATTCAAAATATCTCCAAATTCTTTTTATCAAGTAAATCCTATTCAGACAGAGAAAATATATAATTTAGCTATAAAAAGTGCAAAATTAAATAAGGACGATATTTTATGTGATTTATATTGTGGTATAGGAACTATTGGTATTTTTGCGTCAAAATATGTAAAAAAAGTATATGGAATAGAAATTGTAGACAATGCAATAAAAGATGCTAAAGAAAATGCAAAAATTAATAATATACAAAATATTGAATTTATTACAGGTGATGTAGAAAAGGCTTTTGATAAACTTTTAAAGGATAATATAAAACCGAATGTTGTTATTGTTGACCCTCCAAGAAAAGGCTTGGATGAGAAAACAATTGAAAATTTAATTAATTTAAAATTAGAAAGAATGGTGTATGTTAGCTGTAACCCAGCAACACTTATGAGAGATTTGCACAAACTTGAAAAAACATATGATGTTATGGAAATAACACCAGTAGATAATTTTTGTTATAGTTCACACGTGGAGTGCATAGCAGTGCTATGCCTGAGATACAATAAGTCAGAAAGGAGAAAAAATTGAAAGTATTATTTGCAACAACAAATCCAGCAAAAGTAAAAAAATACAAAGAAAAATTAGAAGAAAAAGGAATAGAATTAATTACATTAAAAGACTTGGACTTTAAAATAGACATAAATGAAAATGGGAAAAATGCAATCGAAAATGCGTATATAAAAGCAAAAGCATATTATAACGCAACAAAAATGCCAACAATAGGAATGGACAATAATTTGTTTATAGACGGCTTGCCAGAAGAGAAACAGCCAGGAACACATGTTAGAAGGATAAATGGCAAAGAGTTAAATGATGATGAAATGATAGAACATTATACAAATTTAGTAAAAGAATATGGAAACAAATTAACTGCAAAGTGGGTTTATGGAATGGTAGTTTGCAGTAACAATGGAGTAAAAGAATATTCTTGGAGTAAGAGTCATTTCTATTTTATAGATAAGCCATGCGAAAAAAGAAACCCAGGTTATCCGTTAGATTCTATAAGCATTATTCCAGAATATAACAAATACCTAGTTGAATTGTCTGATGAAGATAAAAAATCATATAATGAAAAAGATAATACAAATGATGTAATCAAATTTATATTAGATAACATATAAGAAAGGTAAAAAAGATGGAAGCAAAATCTTTACTCTATGCAAAAAATAAACTACCATTAGACTTTACGCAAGAAATATACAATACATTTTCAAGCAAAATAGCTGATAAAATTTTAACAGGAATGTATGAAAAAAGATATACCACTTTAAGAGTAAATACAATAAAATATAATATAGAAGATCTAATAGCAGTTCTAAAAAAAGAGAATATAGAATTTGAAAAAGTAGAATGGTATGAAAATGCACTAATTATAAAAAATGTAAATGAAAGAAAATTGCAGGAATTAGAAATTTACAAAAATGGGTATATATACATTCAAAGTTTATCAAGTATGATACCACCTTTAGTTTTAAATCCAAAAAGAGGAGATAAAGTATTGGATTTAACAGCAGCCCCAGGTAGTAAAACTACTCAAATGTCTGCAATGATGGAAAATGAAGGATATATACTTGCGAACGAGCTAGATACCATCAGATGTCAAAGGTTAAAATATAATGTGGATATGCAAGGCGCAAGTATAGTAGAAATAAATAATGCCAATGGAGAAATAATAGGCGAAAAATACCCAAATACTTTTGATAAAATACTTCTCGATGTCCCTTGTAGTGGAGAAGGAAGATTTGAAATAGAAGATGAAAAAACATACAAAAATTGGTCAACTAAACAAGTAGAAGAATTATCACAAGTTCAAAGAAAATTATTTAATAGTGCAATAAAAGCTTTAAAACCAGGAGGAGAAATGGTATACTCAACATGTACATTAAATACAAAAGAAAACGAAGAAATTTTAAATTGGGGACTAAAAAATTTCAAAATAAGAATTGAAGATATAGATTTAAAATTAAAAAATACAACGAAAGGTATAACGAAAGGGTTTGATAATTCTTTGAAAAAAGCTATTAGAGTATTACCAAATAAATATCAAGAAGGATTTTTTGTAGCAAAAATAATAAAATAATGTATCATTAGACTTATTATAAACATAATAATATGTAAGGAGGAATGTATAATGAGTCTAGTGGGAAATACTCCAATGATAAAAATAAATTATAAATATGAAAATGAAGAAAAATATGTATACGCTAAGCTAGAATATTATAATTTAACCGGAAGTATAAAAGACAGAATAGCTTATTATATTATTGAAAATGCTATAAAAAGAAACGAACTAAAAAAAGACATGCCGATAATTGAAGCAACAAGTGGAAATACAGGAATAGCACTTGCATCTATTGGAGCAAGATTAAAGCATCCTGTATATATTTTTATGCCAGATTGGGTAAGTATGGAAAGAATAAAAATAATGCAAATGTATGGAGCAAAAGTATTTTTAGTATCTAAAGAAGATGGTGGTTTTGTTGAATGTTTAAGTAGAGCAAGTAGAATGGCAAAAGAAACAAATGGTTTTCTAGTAGACCAATTTTCGAATAAGGATAATTTTAAAGCACATTACGAAACAACGGGAAAAGAAATAATAGAAGACATAAAAGAAGAAATAGGAGCATTTGTATCTGGAGTTGGAACAGGAGGAACTCTAATGGGATGTGGCTTGAGAATAAAAGATAAATACAAAAACAGCAAAATAATAGCAATAGAGCCAGAAAAAATGCCACTCATATCTAATGGTGAAATAAAAGGAGATCATAAAATAGAGGGAATCGGAGATGAGTTTGTACCAGAATTGTTGCATAAAGATACAATAGATGGAATATATTTAATTGACGATGATGATGCAATAAATATGTCAAGAAAATTAGCAAAAGAATTAGGACTAGGTGTTGGAATCTCTTCAGGAGCCAATTTAATTGGAGCAATATTGCAAGAAAGAACCAATACGAATAGAGTAGTTACAGTATTTCCAGATGATAATAAAAAATATTTATCTACTGATTTATCAAAGCAAAATAATGACAATCCAAATTATATATCAAATAAAATAACTCTTCTTAATTTAAAATTAGTAAATAATTGACATAGTAGGAAATTAAATGTAAAATAAATATCGTTAATACAAAAAAAGAGGGAAAATAAAATGAAAACAAAGGGAGTAAAAGAAAGAAATATAAAAAATATTATTTGCGTTTTATGTATAATTATATTATTGTGCATTTTAATACTAACTTTCTATTTGCAAAACAGAAATGTTAGTAAAGAAGTTTTTGTACCAATAGAAAGTTGGCAGGCAATAACACATGACATAGTTGTTAAAGATTCTGTATATATTGAAGAATCAGAAGACGAAAATGTTAAAAATTTAATTAATCAAATTAGAAGTGAGTATGGGCTAAATAGCAACAATTTTGGATTTTTCTATTATAATGTAAACAAAAAGAAATATTATTTTTATAACGAAAACAAATATTTTACAGCAGCAAGTACAGTCAAAGTCCCAGTTGCAATATATTACTATACAAAAATAAATAATGGAGAAATGAGTTTAGATGATACTTTAACATATAAATCTGGAAACTTTGAAGCCGGTGGAGGAGATGTTACAAATAAATATAAAGCAGGGTCATTTATTCCATTATCAGTGCTTTTAGAAGAATTAATTGTTGATAGTGATAATACTGCAAATAATATTTTAATTAGCAATATTGGATGGAGTAAATACAGATATGAAATTGCTAAGCTTTCAGATAGAGATTTAACAAGTAACTTTTATTCATCAAATGTAACTTGCCCAGGTTATGCATATGATGTAATGAATTATTTGTATAATAATTCAGATAAATATCCTAAACTAATGGAAGATATGAAAAAATCTTCATTTGGTAAATACTTAAAAGAATATCTAGATTATGATGTAGCACATAAATATGGAAGTTATGGCGGATATGTACATGATTATGGAATAATATATGGAAAAGACACATACTTAGTAGGAGTATTCACAAAAAATATAAATAATGCACCAACAATGATTGCAAATATAGGAAAAAGATTAGTTGAAACAGTCGAAAATGTGGAGGAAGAATAAATGGAAGAACAAATTATAGAATTATTAAAAAGTACAAAAAGAGAAGGAATAGAAAATTTAATAGAATTTCTTAAAAAAACAGATTTCTTTAAAGCACCTGCTAGCACAAGATTTCATGGATGTTTTGAAGGTGGTTTAGCAGAGCATAGTATGAAAGTTTATGAAATATTAAAACATAAGGTAGAAACTAGCATTTTACCAATAAAAGTGCAAGAATCATCAATTATTATAATAGGTCTTTTACATGATATATGTAAAGTGAATTTTTATAAAGTAGATTATAGAAATGCAAAAAATGCATTAGGTGTGTGGGAAAAAGTACCATATTATACTGTTGATGATACAATACCATATGGTCATGGTGAAAAATCTGTAATGATGATTTCAGAATATATAAAACTTACAAGCGAAGAAAAATATGCAATAAGATGGCATATGGGATATACCGAGCCAAAAGAACTTTACAATACGATTGGTGGAGCATATAAAAAATATCCTTTAGCATTACTTACTCATGAAGCGGATTTAGAAGCAACATATTTTTATGATATATAGGCTGTTTTTGGGGACACCTCCCAAAAACAGCTTGTCTTTTTGATTGATATTTCTCATTTGTAGAGGCTTTAATAGGAAGAAAAGTAAAGAATATAGAAATAAATAATGAGAAAGAATTGCAAAGAGAAAAT
>CALXZS010000033.1 GCA_944393305.1 uncultured Clostridia bacterium
ATAGACAATGCAAAGTACGCAGGTTTTACGCTTGAAGAAGTGATACATCTGGTTAGACAGAGGTATAGCAGATAGTTCGTTCACACAGAAAAGGATAAAAGAAATCTTTTGCTCTCTTTTATCCTTTTCTACAATTTAATAACTTAATTTCACAACAGCTATACCATCAATTACTTTTATACAATTTTCATCAGGGTATATAGGCATATCTAAAAACTCTTGAGATTGATATAAAAAACTTACATCATCAAAAGTACAAATATTTCTTCCTAAACCTAAATTATCTTGCAAAAATATTTGCCATGTCCACATATTCACATCAGAAACATCAAAATTAGTTAAATTTAAAAGTTCATCATTCTGAATACTAAAGTTAAGTTTGCCTACAATTGCAATAGGAGTATCATCAGTAATTTCATCATTTTCTTGCAACTTTTCAACTATATTATTTCCAACAGAATACATTTGTTTATTATATAAATTAGTAGCTACATATGTTGCATTATTAGATAAAATATATGTCCATAATAAAATTGAACATATTAGAAATGAAAAAATACAAAAAATGTTATTTAGTTTAGTAAATTTTAAAACCTCCATTTGTTTCAATAAAACAACAATTGGCAAATATAAAGCTGATGCCATAAGTAAATTGATATTTCTAGACTGAGCAATAAGTTCGATTGAACAAGCAAAAATAGGAAAAATCAATATCATTATGCATAATATAATTAATTTACCAATATTTTTATAAATTTTATTCTGAATAATTATAGTAATAAAATTTATAAAAATCATAACAAATAATACAGAATTTAATATTTGCCTATACCATCCTAAATTATTAAAAATATTGTCAGTAAAATAAAAATTGTAAAAAGTAATATATGTATTTTTTATTGAAGTAAATATATTTTTAATGGTATCTAATGAAAGAATAGAACTACCATTGCTATAATCTGAAATTGTAAGATTTAGTATAGTAACAATTATATTAAGGCAAATGTAATATATAATCATGCCTAACAAAATTATTCCTAAATCAATAAAGAAATTTTTAAAAGAAACTTTATGATTTTCTATTATTTTAAATATATAAACCATCAAAAATAATACAGTAATAACACAAAGATATGCTTGGTAAAATCCAAGTGTAGCAGTAATACATATTATTGTTAGAAGTATATTTTTAATATTTTTAGGCTTGCTTAAAAAATATATAGACAATATTGAAAACAATAAAGCCATAGAATAGCCAGTCGCAGTGTAAGGATACATCAAAGTAAGAGATATAGTAGGAGTTACAACTAATAAAATACTTACCAACACCTTCAAATAACCCTTTTTTATATTTAAAGTTTCATTTAAATAAATTGAAGCAAACGAAATAGCTATTAGAGAAAGAACAGTAGTCAAAATAGAAACTACAATAGAACCTCTAAATAAATCTGTAAAAGGAATAAGGAACCTTCCAAGAGAAATTTCCCAACCTTTAGCCAAAAAAGAACCATAATGCCAGTAACCATCATAAGCTAAAAGCTCTTTTGAATAAAGCTCAAAATGAACTAATAAACCTACAATAAAAGTTACAAAAAAAATCACTTTTCTATCTTTATTAAACCAAGAAAAAAATCTTTTGCATAAATTATCGATTGTAAAATTCTGTAACATAAAACATCCTCCATACTTTTATTTAAAAAATATTTTGTCATATTAGAAGAAATTTGTCAATTGGGAAGGCTCTTTTTTCGAAAAAATATCTATTTTTATGTTACAATTCAGTAATATATTTTAAAACACCAATATACATTCTTCCACTTTTTACGGCGCGGGTCGCCTTTGGCTCCAGCTTGCACGTTACACTTCGCTCTTTGAGCTTCGTTCACTGAAATGTTTTAGAATGTATATTGGTGTTTTTATAATGAATTAACTGAACTGTAACGTTTTTACAACTTAATATATCAATTACTTTTTTCGAAAAAGGACCGTCCCCAATTGACAAAAAAGTTTATTATGTTTTAAAATTGAAAAAAGCAAAAGAATAAAAAGAGGTAAGATATGAAAAAAACGAAAATACTAAATTATGGAATAATAATATTTTCTTTACTTCTATATATTTCACTTATATTTACAGATTCAATCTGGTCAGATGAAGCGTTTACAATGACTGCTATTAGACATGATTTTATAGGAATTACAAAAACAACGGCAATTGATGTTCATCCACCATTATATTATTATATAGTAAAAATATTTACTCTTCTTTTTGGATATTCAGTTCCAATTGCTAAATTTGCTTCAATTGTTCCATGCATTTTAATAATGTGCATAGTTACTAAAAAATCTGAAGAAATATTTAAAGAAAAAGCTGGTCAAATAGCATTAATATTTAATTTACTAATTTCATTTATGCCAATTGCTTTTATTATGAATATTGAAATAAGAATGTACACGTGGAGTATGTTTTTTGTGACTTGTAGTGGAATATATGCTTATGAAGTTTATAGGAAGAAAAATAAAAGAAATATAGCTATATTTCTAATTTCAAGTTTATGTGGTGCATATACCCATTATTTTGCAATAGTATCAATAGCATTAATTTATTTAACTTTATTTATATTATTGATAAAGAAAGATAAAAGTAATTGGAAGTTATGTATATTTTTAGCAATAATTACAATAATAGGCTACTTACCTTGGCTACCTACTTTTTTAAAACAATTCAAAAATGTTAGAACAGATTACTGGATACAGGATATCAATGTATTAGCAGATATTAAATATTTGTATCAAGGTAAATTTACATATGCATTTTTAATAGTATTTGTATGTATTATTATTGGATTTATAAGGTATTTAATAAAAAATAAGAAAGATAAAGAAGCAATATTGGCAGTTTTGGCGATAATAAATATATTTGGAACAGTTCTTATTGGATATATATTGTCAATGCTAATAAGACCAGTATTTACAAGTAGATATATGTATGTAGCTGTTGGATTGTTTTTCTTAGGAGTTAGTATGGCAATATCTAAAATAGATTATAAAAATATTCTAAAAATAGTTTTAATAACTTTGCTAATTATTAATTTACCTTTTTCATATATTGCTGAGTTTAATAAAGCGTATAATAATGGTACAGAAGAATTTAAAAGTTTTATTTATGAAAATATAAAAGAAAGTGACAAAGTTTCTAGTGATATAATA
The DNA here is from genome assembly GCA_944393305.1 of uncultured Clostridia bacterium. Taxonomy (GTDB): domain Bacteria; phylum Bacillota; class Clostridia; order TANB77; family CAG-508; genus CAG-793. Next base: position 3,208 of record CALXZS010000033.1, read on the forward strand.
GAACTATCTTGGGAAGAATTAGAATATTATATGCCATATAAAAAGGTGAGATATAAAATTGATGAAAGTACAAGAGGATATGTAATTACAAAGAAAAGTTTAGAAAAACTTCAGGAAATAATACCAAATACAAATATTGAGCAGGTATTTGAGGGAGATATAGATAATACTTATAAGTTTGTGATTTATTATGTTGAATAGAGGGAGGTAATTCCTAAACAGTAAGTCAACAATTTTAAACTTTCCTAATATCATATATATTAGGAGGAGAAAAAAATGAATAATATGAATCCAATTTTACACACGATTAGACCAGGAGACACTTTATACAATTTAGCAAATAAATACTGTACAACAGTTCAAAATATAATTGATACAAACATAGCACTAAATCCATATGATTTAAGAGTAGGTCAACAAATATATATTTATCCAAATTGCAATCCAAATAATAATTATTGGATTAGTAGAAATGAAGTTGAATTATTAAAACAAATGAACTTGGTATGGGAGCAATATATAATGTGGACACGAATGCTTTTAATTAGTATTGCGGAAAATTTAAAAGATTTGAGTGCCACACAAACACGATTATTAAGAAATCCTAAAGATATAGCGGATGTATTCAGACCTTATTATGGAAACAACATAGCAAATGAAATTCAGAGATTATTGACAGAACATTTAACTATTGGAAAAGAATTAATTGTAGCATTAAAAAATCAAAATCAAGAACAGGCAAATTTATTAAACAAAAAATGGTATCAAAATGCTGATGAGATGGCAGAAGCATTCAGTAATATAAATCCATTTTACCCTAGAGAGGAAATTCACAGAATGTTATATGAACATTTAAGACTTACAACAGAAGAAGTCAATGCTAGATTAAGAGGAGACTATACAGCAGATATAAATGCGTATGATATGGTTCAAAAAGAAATTTTAAAAATGTCTCAATTTTTCGTAAATGGAATTGTAATGGATCAACCAACAAAATTTTAATGTTAGAGTATTGAAAAAATAAATCTGTTATGATATAACATAAATACTAGCAAAAGAAAAAAATAGGGGAAAAAATTTATGAGAAAAAAAGTAGAACGGTATATCTTTAGTAGCATTAGTTATAACAATAATAGTTTTATTAATTCTAGCAGGAGTTACAATAAACTTAACCATAGGGCAAAATGGAATATTTATAAAAGCACAGCATGCAACAAACGAATATGAACAATCCACTGTCAATGAACGTCATGAGATGAATGAAGCGGTTAATATAACAGATAAATTTGCAAATAATAAAGAAACAGCAGACATAGTAAAAGTTGAAGGAGTAACTATTCCTAAGAACTTTTATTATGTTGGAGGAACAAAAGCTGATGGAATAGTAATATCTGACGCAAAAGAAGATAAAAATAAATATAAAGCAGAAACGGAAGCAGGAAACTCACAAATTCCAGGAGATGACTTGGTTGGAAATCAATTTGTTTGGGTACCAGTTAAAAATATAGAAAGTTTTAAAACTTATGAAGGATATTTCTGGGGAGAAAAAGATACATTACTTTCAGAATGTAAAGAACCATCGCCAAGTGGATATGATAAAGAGAGTGAAGAATATAATTTGATGAAAGAAAGTGTAGAAAAAAATCAAGGATTTTACGTAGCAAGATATGAGGCAGGAAAAGAAAAAGTAGGAGGAGTAGATACAGTAGTAAGTAAAAAAGGTGCAGAGGTGTGGAACTTTATTAAATGGGGAGATAGCATGACATCTATTGGTACAGAAGGCGCAGTAGCTAAATCAAAAGGAATGTATACAGGAAAAAATGGATATGATGTGACTAGCACATTAATATATGGAACTCAATGGGATGCAATAATGGCATGGATAGACCCAAATTATAAAACAGTAAGTTGTAGTGATGATTCATTTGTAAAAAATTCAGAAGGTAAAGGAAATTTTGACGAAGAAAAGAATACTAATAAATGGAAAGGCACAATAGCTAGTACAGGTGCTAGTGATGAATATAGAGTAAATAATATTTATGATTTAGCAGGAAATGTACAAGAATGGACTATGGAAGAATATCAAACAACTAATAGAGTGTTCAGAGGTGCAGATTATACATGTGAAGGAGCAAATACTCCAGCTTCTATTAGAAATTTTTATGCACCTGGAGAAAATCCAATGATGTATATAGGTTTCCGTGTTGCAATATATATTTAAAATTTTCGAGAAAGGACCGTCCAAAATCAAAAATCTTCGAACAGTAGGTCAGAATATAAAACAATATATATAAAATGTGATAATATTATCTCGTTATTATTTATAAATTATATTTATATAAAATAAATATATATTGATATAAATTAATAATACTAATTTATAAGTTATAAGGAGATAATTTGTATGAAAAAAGAAAAATTTAGAGAAGCCACAAGGTTTGAGAATATAAAAGAGATAATATACAACTCTGTAAAATTATATCCAAACCATGTGGCTTTTGTTACGAAAATTATTAAAGATAAAGGAGTAGAATATAAGAATACTACATACAAGAGATTGTTAGATGAAATTAATTCTTTAGGTACTGCTTTATATAATCTAAAGCTAAAAGGCAAAAGAATAGCTGTATGTGGTAGAAATAGATATGAATGGGCTTTATCTCATTTATCATGTCTTCTAGGTGGAATGGTTTCTGTTCCATTAGATAAAGAACTTCAAGTAGATGAACTAGAAGATTCTCTTGTAAGAAGTGAGGCAGAGGCTATAATTTTTGATGAAAAATACGAAGATAAAATTAAAAAAATAATAGAGAATGGAAAAACAAAAATTAAAGAATTCATTTGTATGAGTAAATTAAATGGATTTAAAAATTTATTAGACTTATTAGAAGAAGGAAAGAAAATTATTAAAGGTGGAAATAGAGATTATCTAGATTATGAAGTTGATTCTAAAGGAATGAGTATACTATTATTTACATCAGGAACTACATCAAAGTCTAAAGCAGTAATGCTTTCACAATATGGAATTGCAACAAATATTTATGATATGCAATTAGTTGAAAATATAACAGATAAAGATGTAAATATAGCATTTTTACCCTATCACCATATATTTGGTTCAACTGCAATGCTAGTAATGCTTGCATGCGGAGTTAAAACTGTATTTACAGATGGATTAAGATATATACAAAAGAATTTGAAAGAATACAAAGTTACTTTATTTGTTGGTGTACCGCTTCTTGTAGATAAAATGTATGAAAATATTGAAAAAGAAATAGAAAAGCAAAAGAAAACTAAACTAATTAAAGTTGCAAAAGTTATAAGTAATGGACTACTTAAATTACATATTGATATAAGAAGAAAAATATTTAAACAAGTAATAGATGGCTTAGGTGGAGAAATGAGGTTTGTAATATCTGGTGGAGCACCACTAGATAAGAGAACTGCGAAAGGATTTAATGAACTAGGAATATGTATGGTACAAGGTTATGGACTTACAGAAACATCACCAGTAATTGCTGCTGAAAATGAGCATAAAATGAAATATGGTTCAGTAGGAGTACCGCTTCATAATGTTGAGTTAGAAATTGTAGACAAAGATGAAAATGGAATTGGAGAAATTAGAGTAAAAGGTCCAAATGTAATGCTAGGATATTACGAAAATGAAGAAGCAACAAATGCAGTTTTACAAGATGGATGGTTTTATACAGGAGATTTAGGATATATAGATAAAGATGGATTTTTATTTATTACTGGTAGAAGAAAAGATATGATAGTTTTAAAAAATGGTAAGAAAGTATTTCCAGAAGAAGTAGAAACTTTAGTAAACAGAATACCAGAAGTTGAAGAATGTTTTGTATTTGGCATGCCAGAAGAAGATGATAAATCTAAAATAAAAATAGCTGTTAAGGTTGTATATAACAAAGAATATGTAAAAGAAAAATATGGCGAAATAAAAGAAGACGAACTTCATGATATTATATGGAACAAAATAAAAGAAGTGAATAAAACATTTCCGCCATATAAATATATAAAACATATGATATTAACAGATGAACCATTAATAAAAACTACAACTCAAAAAATAAAAAGAAATGAAGAATTAAAAAGATGTATTTAAAAATTGTAAAATATGTTGTATAATAATTCCATATTATAGATAAAAGGGGAGTAATATGGAAAAAAATGTAGAAAAAATAAAAAAATATAATTTTATATTTATTGGTACAATGATATTAGGTTTATTGGCACATTTATTTATGCTAACAAACAAATTGCCAAATCATGATGATATTGAATCTCTTTTTTCAAAAGGAGTAACTAACGAACTTGGAAGATGGGGGTTAGAACTAATACAATATATTTTACCTAATTTCAGTATGCCATGGCTTAACGGTATTATATTACTTATATGTATAGCTGTTTCTGCTTGTATTATAGCAGAAATACTAAAAATAAAATCTAAAGTGAAACAAATATTAATAGGAGGCATAATGATAACTTATGCCTCTGTAACATGCACATTAGCATATATGTTTACTGCTTCAGCATATGGTATAGCAATACTTCTTGCTGTATTAAGTGTGTATTTTGCAATCAAAAATAAGAAAATAAATATATTCTTTTCAATAATCTGTTTAACACTTTCAATATCTATTTATCAAGCATATATAAGTTTAGCAATAACTTTATTTGTAATTTTATTAATTCAAGATTGCTTAAATGAAAATAAAGATATAAAACAAATATTAAAAAAGTTAGGTAAATTTGCATTAATTTCAATTTCTAGTTTAGTAATATATTTAATTATAATGATAATTGTAAATAAAATTGCAAATGTAAGTTTATCAAATTATCAAGGTGCAAGTGAATTAGGAAATATAAGCATAATATCTATTTTGAAAGGTATAATCAATTCTTATGCAGTACTTCCAAGGATGATATTAAGAGACTTGTATGGAATTTCAGCTGGTATAATCTTAAAAGCATGTTATTTAATAACAATTTCTTTAACAATTATATTTGCTTTAATTCATCTAATTAAAATTGTTAAAATTAATAAGAAAAAAGCAATAATTTATGCTTTTTTAGGTGTAATTTTACCAATAACAATGAACTTGATGTATATAATAAATCCTAATGTAGAAATGCATTCGTTAATATTGTATAGCAATTGCTTGTTACCAATTATTCCAATTATTTTAATAGAAAAGTTGGATAAAAGCAAATTAAAGGATATTACAAATAAAATATTAGTTGTGACTTTAAGTATAATTATTTTTAAATATATAATTTATGCAAATGAGTGTTATTTGCAAATGGAGTTATCATATGAAAACACACATTCATTTTATACTACATTGGTAACAAGAATAGAACAAACAGAAGGTTTTAATAGTGACACCAAAATTGCATTTATAGGTTCATATAGTGGAGCAATGATACAGAACAATGGTATGTATTTTAGCGATTTAGAGGATTTTACAGGTATTTTTTCAAACGTGGAATTAATTAATGCCTATTCAAAAAAAAATTTTATAAAATACTATATTGGTGTAAACTTCAAATATGAAACAGATGAGAGAGTGGAAGAATTAGAAAATATGGAAGAAGTAAAAGAAATGAATGTCTACCCTTATGATGGTTCTATTAAAAAAATAGAAAATACGATAGTTGTTAAATTTTAAACTTGAAAGAAAAATGTTTTTGATTTCATTATCTAGATGGAGCTGTAACAAATTCTATACCAATTAATATTCCAATATTAGAAAAAGAAGGCAGAATAATAGTAGTTGAGCCACAAAAAGAGGTTACGGTTTCAAGGTTAGAAAAAGACAAGAAAAAACTTCAAGAATTATATGATGATGGTGTAAAAGATATGAAAGTCAAACTTGCTGAATTGAAATCTATATTATAATAAAGACTTTTTCTTTATATAATTCATAAAAACTAAAAAATATGAATAATATTTAAGCAGTTGGAGGAATTAGTATGAAGAAAAAGTTTTTAAAATATTTTATAATGTGCACAGCTGTTATTTTCTTTATGTCATCAGTATCTGCAAGAGTTTTAGCAAGTGATTATGATATACCAGTCTGGTCAAGTCAAAATAATAAAATAGCTGATAATGAAATTTTACCTACAAATGCAGAAGTAAGTCTAAATGAAACCTTAAATTCTACTCAAGCTGTTACAAATAACCCACTTAATTTAACTTGTGGAGGAGCAATATTAATTGAGCAAAATTCAGGAGATGTTTTATATAATTACAATATGCATGAAAAATTAAGACCAGCATCTGTAACTAAAGTTATGACAATATTACTAATTATGGAGGCAATAGATAGTGGTAGAATATCTATAACAGATAAAGTTTCTTGCAGTGAAAATGCAAGTAATATGGGTGGCTCTCAAATATGGCTAGACACAACAGAAGAATTAACAGTAGATGAAATGTTAAAAGCTATATGCACAGTAAGCGCGAACGATTGTACGGTTGCGATAGCTGAGTATTTAGAAGGTTCTGAAGAAGCATTTGTCGCAAAAATGAATGAAAAGGCTAAAGAACTTGGAATGAATGATACAACATTCAAAAATTGTCATGGAATCGACGAAGATGGACATTTGACTTCTCCATATGATATAGCTATAATGTCAAGGGAATTACTTACTAAACATCCATCAATTACAAACTATACAACTATATATATGGATAGTTTAAGAGATGGAAAATCTGAATTAGTAAATACAAACAAATTAGTAAGAAACTATGAGGGCTGTACTGGTCTAAAGACAGGTTCTACAAGTGTAGCTTTGTTTAATTTATCTGCAAGTGCTACGAGAAATGGCTTATCTCTTATAGCTGTTATCATGAAGGGCGAAACAAGCAGTGTTAGATTTAATGAAGCAAGAAAACTTTTAGATTATGGTTTTACAAATTATCAATATAAAAGTTTAGGAACAGCAAATGATGTTGTTGGAAATGTAGAAATTAGTAAAGGGCTTGAATCAAGTGTAGAAGCGGTTTTGAAAAATGATGTTGGAATAGTTATGAAAAAATCAAATAACAATGACATAAAACAAAATGTAGAATTATTCAATAATATTTCAGCACCACTTACTAAAGGACAAAAAATAGGAGAAGTAACATTTACTTTGAATGATGAACAAATTGCAAGTGTGGATTTAGTTGCTTCTAAAGATATTGCAAAATACGGGTTCGGTTCAATGACTTTAAAAGTATATAAAAGTTGGTTTAGCTTGCTGAGAAGTTAAGAAT
>CALXZS010000034.1 GCA_944393305.1 uncultured Clostridia bacterium
CTGCTAAAATTCTTCGAATTTTACAGCTCCAAACGCACTTCGCTTGAATCCTTCAAGCTCGTTTGAACGCTCACGCGGAACTACGAAATTTTAAATATACAATTTATATTACAATAATATATACTAAAAAAGCCAATATACATTCTTCCACATTTCACGGCGCGGGTCGCCTTTGGCTCCAGCTTGCACGCTACACTCCGCTTAAAAAGCTTCGTTCGCTGAAATGTTTTAGAATGTATATTGGCTTTCGATAATGAAAGTTTGTTTAATTATCAAGGTAAATTTGTATTTTATTCTGGCTTATTTAAATCACAGTAGAATTCAACACCATCTTCATAATTTCTTAATCCATATTTATTATTATAATTATTCATTATAGCTTTAACAAGTGCTAAACCTATACCGGTTCCTCCTTGGTTTCTATTTCTTGATGAATCTACCTTATAGAATCTTCCCCAAATTTTATTAATATATTCTTCTGGTATTTTTTCTCCGGTATTATATACATATAATCTGATTTTTTCCTCTTTTTCTTCTGTTCTTATAATTATTTTCTTTATTCCATTTTTCTCTTCTGCATGTTTTATTGCATTTGTCAAATAATTATTAACCACTTGTTCAATATATTCTTGATCTGCACAAACCATAACTTTTTTACTATCGTCAAATTCTATATTAATACTTTTTTCTTTTATGATAACTGTTTGTCTTCTTATTTCTTCTTTTATTAGTTCTGTTAAATCAAAATTTGTATCATTAAATTTTCTTTCTTGGTATTCAAGTTTCATAAGTTCTAGAAGTCTTTTTACCATTTCGTCCATTTTATTTGATTCATCTAAAATAACTTCTGCATAGAATTTTCTTGATTCTTCATCTGTATTTACATTTTCAATTAGACCTTCTGCATAACCTTGAATTAATGCAATTGGCGTTTTTAATTCATGTGATACATCTGATATAAATTGTCTTCTCATTTCATCTATTTTAGATTTTTCTTCTATATCTTGTTCTAATTCTGTATTGTTTTGCCTTAATTGTTTTATTGTAACTTCTAGCTTATCTGACATTTCATTAATATTTCTTCCAAGCATATTTATTTCATCTTCGGTATCAGATATTCTATATCTACTACTAAAATCTAAATTAGCCATTTTTTTAGTTATTTTATTTAATTGTAAGATTGGTTTTGTGAATTTATTTGCTATTACAGATGCTATTACTGCTGCAATAATTATCATTAAAATACCTATTATAATTAATAAATTATTAGATATTTTTACAGTTTCTTTTATTGGCTGTACTTGTATTTTTATGTATGCCATATATCCATTATCCAATGAAGCAGATAAAAGCAAATATTTGTTGCTTCTATTTTCTTCTACTGATTGGAGTACCATATTTTCTCTTGTAAAGATTATTCTTGTTCTTAGATTATAATTTAATGAATTAATACTATTTATAATATCTAAATCACTACAATATATAACATCATAATTTCCGTCTAATATTAATATATCAATATTATTTTTTCTAGCTTGTTCTTCCAATCTTTGATTTATATCATACTGAATAACTCCATTATAATAATCATTAATATCATCGCAAAGTTCTGCTGCTGTTCTAGATTTTGAATATAAATAAAATCCTTCTAAAACAACATTATTTACTATTATTAGGCATACAATTATTAAGAAAACTGATATACAAAGTGTTGCAAAAAGCCTAAATCTAACGGATTTAAAGTTCTCTATTACTTTCATTTATTTTACCTCAAATTTATATCCTACACCTCTTATTGTTTTTATATATTTTCCTTTTTTTCCTAATTTATGTCTTATTTTCTTTATATGACTATCAATTGTTCTTGAATCTCCATAATAATCATAATTCCAAACATTATTTAATATTTTATCTCTTGATAAAGCAACATTTTCATTATCTAATAAATATTTTAATAATTCATATTCTCTTAGACTTAATTCTATATTTTTTCCGTCTACTGATACAGTTCTACCTTCTACGTCTATTTCTATTCCATCATAATTTTTCTTTTCTTTTTGTTTTTCTGTTGTTCTATTTATAATTGCTTTTACTCTTGCAATTAAAATTTTAGGACTAAATGGTTTTGATATGTATTCATCAACTCCAAGTTCAAATCCAAATAATTCATCTTGCTCTTCTCCTCTTGCTGTAAGCATTATTACTGGTACTTTTGATTCTTGTCTTATTTGTCTTAATACAGACCATCCATCTAACTTTGGCATCATAACATCTAATAATATTAAATTTATTTTTTCTTTGTTTTCTTCAAATATTTTTAATGCTACTTCTCCATCTTCTGCTTCTAGAACTTCAAAATTTTCTTTTAGTAAGAAGTCTTTTACCAATTTTCTCATTCTATATTCATCATCTACCATTAAAATTGTAATATCTTCCATAAATCAACATACCTTTCCTAAAACTTCTTATATATTTTATCACTATATTATGTCTATTTTGTGAATTATTTTTCTACTTTTGTCACTTTTGAATGTTTTTTAGCTGATAATTCTTTAATTTTTTTGCTTTTCTCCGGTGTTTCTTCTATTCCTTTAATATATATATTTTGACCAGGATAAGATAATTTTACATCTTGAGTTTCTAATATATTAAGTATTGTCAAATTTAATTTATTACAGAATTTTTGATATTCTGCATAATCTACTAAATGAGTTTCTAAGTATATATTTATGTTTATTCCATCAGTTGCAATTGTATTAAAATATACACTTACTGAGTCTTTTATAACATCTTTATTGTATTTTAGTATGAATTTAATTCTATTCATTACTTTTTCAACAACTATTTCTTCTGTTTCTAATGGTAATTTTAGATTGGTTTTATATATTCTTTTTTCAATAACACTCCAATTTATTATATTTTGTGTACTGATGTTAGAGTTTTGTATTGTAATAATTGTATCGTCATTTGCTTTCACTTTTGTACTTCTAAATGAAATTTCTTGTACTGAACCTGATATTGTAGTAGTACCTGTTCCTATTTCAACCCAATCGCCTATTGCAAATGGCTTGTCCCAAAATATTGAAAGTCCAGAAAATAAGTCTCTTACTGCGTCTTGTGCTGCTAATGCTATAATTGCTGTACTTAGACCTAATCCAGTAAGTACAACACCTAAATCATAGCCGAACTCTTTAAGTGACAAATAACCAGCAAATATGTATACAACTATTTTTATTATTTTATTTACAATGTTTATTACAGGGTCATTTGCTTTGTCTTTGAATTTAGACTTAAATATTTTTCCTGTACTAAATATTTCTACAACAGTTTTTGCAATTATCCATAATATTACTACTCTATATATTTTTCTTGTGAATTCTTGTATTTCTGCATTAAGTCCTAATATTTGCACAGCTAAATAAATTCCACTAACACATATGAATCTTTTTGCTGTATTATATAATACGGTTTCTTTTAATTCTGATTTTTTCTTTTTCCAATTAAATATTTTAGATATTAATAATCCTAAAAGAGGACTTATTATTACTGAAAAAATCACTAATACAATTGCAATTATAATGTCTATAATCTGCGTAATTTCTATACTTTGTATCCAAGTTATTAACTCGTCTATTTTACTCATTAATTTTCCTCCAATTTTAATCTAATATTAATTAATTAGTTTTATTTTTTATATGCAATTTATGCTTATAATTTTATTAATAGCTTTAATATATGTTCTTGAACATTTCAAGTGAGCGTAGGCGACGTAGGAGCGAAGTGTAACGTGCGAGCGCTGAGCGAAGCGAACCGCGAAGTGAAATGTGAAAGAATGTATATTAAAGTTTAAACAAATTATTTTAATTGTATATTATAAAATTTCTTGTTCCTTACTGTCGCAGCTAAAATTCTTCGAATTTTACAGCTCCAAACTGCGCGGAACTGCGAAATTTCAAATATACAATTAGAATATAATAAGCTATAAATTGTAACAATAATTATTTGTATTATACAATATTTTTTTAAAATTTTCACTATTTTTATAAAATTAATGTTATAATATTTTCAGGTGATAATATGAAAGAAAAAAATGATACAATGATGCAATATTTTGAATGGTATTTACCCAATGATTGCATGCTTTGGAAGAATTTATCTACCATAGGACCTACACTAAAAAAGCTTGGTATTAATTCTTTATGGTTACCTCCAGCTTTTAAATGCTCTGGTGGTATTAATGATACTGGGTATGGTGTTTATGATTTATATGATTTAGGTGAATTTGACCAAAAAGGTACTATTAGAACTAAATATGGAACAAAAGATGAGTATATTCAGGCTATTAAATCTTTGCAAAAATCCGGTATTCAAGTTTTGGCAGATATTGTTTTGAATCATAGATTTGGTGCTGATGAAAAAGAGGAAATTATAGCTTATAAAGTAAATCCAAATAATAGAAATGAAGTTATTGGCACTTATAGAACTATTGAAGCTTGGACTAAGTTTAATTTCGCAGGTAGAAATAATACTTATACTGATTTTAAATTAGATTGGTCTCATTTTAATGGTATTGATTATGACGATAAGCAAAAAGAAAATGGCATTTTTAGATTTTATGGCAAACATTGGAGTAATGATGTTGATAAGGAACTTGGAAATTATGACTATTTAATGGGCTGTGATGTTGATTTTAATAATTTAGATGTTGTAAATGATTTAAGTCTGTGGGGAAAATGGTTTTTAGAACAAACTAATGTTGATGGTTTTAGGTTAGACGCTATTAAACATATTCGTTCTTCTTTTTATAAAAGATGGCTTCATGACCTAAAAACAGAAATGAAAAAAGATTTATTTACAGTTGGTGAATATTTTAGTTGTAATGTAAATTCACTTATTGATTATTTATCTGCTAATGATGAAATTGACTCATTATTTGATGTTCCTCTTCATGACCATTTTAAAATTGCTTCAGAAAGTTTTGGACATTATGATATGAGATATATTTTTGAAGATACTTTAGTGGATAGAAGACCATCGAAAGCTGTTACTTTTGTGGATAATCATGATACTGAACCTGGTCAGAGTTTAGAGTCTTGGGTTAAAGATTGGTTTAAGCCTCTTGCCTATGCCATGATTTTGTTAAGGGAAAATGGTACTCCATGTGTATTTTATGGTGATTACTATGGAATTCCTTTTAAGAATTTCCCACCTATGAAAGAATTTTTAGATGTTTTACTTTTAGCAAGAAAGTATTTAGCTTATGGAACTCAAAGAGATTATTTGGATAATGAAAATATTATTGGATGGGTTCGTGAAGGTGATTATTACCATCAAGATTCTGGTATGGCTGTTATTTTAAGTGATGGAAATGGTGGTTGTAAAGCTATGAATGTTGGTAAAAATCTTGCCAATTCAATTTTATATGATTGTACTGGAAATATTAAGGAAACTGTATATGTTGATAAAGATGGTAATGGCATTTTCTATGTTAATGGTGGTAGTGTTTCAGTTTGGATAAAGAAAGATAATATGTATAATTTGTAAAATTATGATTTATAATTTTATTATGTAAAAATGGTATATTTAAAAATTTTTAAATATACCATTTTATAAAATAAGCATAGATTTATATACTAGCAATTAATGCTTTTATTTTTATTCCTTCTTTTTTAAACATTTTTTCATGTTCTGTTTCTATATTTTCTTCTCCATTCCAAAAGTTAGACTTATTACTTAAATCATATGTTTTTTTGATTATTTTATATCCACTTTTTTCAAAATATCCTATGGAATCTGAAAATAAATTATCATCATCAGTTTTGAAAAATATTTCTCCACCATTTTTCATAAATGTTTTATATTGTTCTAACTGTCTTTCATGTGTTAATCTTTTTTTATGATGCTTCCCTCTTGGCCATGGATTGCAAAAGTTTATGTATATTCTTTCTATATTGTCTTTTTTTCCAAATATATTTGTAATCATGGAAATATCATATCTTGTAAGTTTAACATTTTTTATAATTTTTTGTTTTTCAATCTCGTTTTCTATTTCTTCTTTTTGAATTGTAGTTCTAATGCCATATTCTAGTTCTATGTTTCTTTTTGCTATTCCAAGCATTGCGTCTACTAAATCTATTGCAATATAATTTATATTTTTTTCTGCATTTAACTTAGATAGTTTTGCAATGAAATTGCCTTTTCCACATCCCAGTTCTATATGAATTGGTGCTTGTTTTTCAAAAACACTTTTCCACTTATTTTTGTAGTCTTGTGGATTATCTATGTAAAATTGGCTTGTTTCTAACTCTTCTCTTGCCCATGGTTTAAATCGTATTCTCATAAATTCTCCTTACAAGCTGTTTTTAGGGACACCTCCCAAAAACAGCGCCTCACATTTCTATAAATTATTTTTTATTTATTTTACACATACTTTCTTACACTGTCAAGAGAATTTATTAACAGTTATTCATTTGTCTTTAACGATTAAACGCTTATATAATGTTTGGCTTGTATTTGCACTCTTTTTGTGATATAATTTCATTAAATTTAATTTAAGGAGAGGATTTTTTAGTGAAAATTACATCTGATAATGAAACCTTGGCTGAAAATAAAGTTTTGATTTTATATGTTTTAGATACAGTAAAAAAGCCAATTACTAATGACGCATTGTACAGTATTGTTACTTCTGCTACTGATTTAAATTATTTTTACTTTCAACAATTCTTGTTAGATTTAATTGAAGTAAAATACGTTATTTGCTATACAAAAGAAACTCAAGATGTATATGAACTTACTGAAGCAGGTAAAAATACTCTTGATTTAACTTTAGATATTTTACCTGGTATTATAAAATTAAAAGTTGATACTAATTTAAAATCTAATATTGAAATGATTGAAAATGAACAATCTATTGTTGCTGAATATACTCCTAAAAGTGAAACTGAATATGAAGTACAATGCAAAATTGTTGAAGATAATGAAGTTATTTTTGAAATAAAAACTTTTGCATATTCTCGTGATCAAGCACAAAATATTGTTGATAATTGGAAAAAGAATGCTAATAAATTATATCCAAAATTGATTGGACTTTTAACCAAAAATATAAAGAAATAAATATAAATTTAATAAAAAAAGAATTGTAATTTTTTAATGTTATAGTAAAACAATATCAATATTACAAAGAGCAATATACATTCTTCCACATTTCACGGCGCGGGTCGCTCGTATTTACTCGCTCCAGCTTGCACGTTACACTTCGCTCTTTGAGCTTCGTTCGCTGAAATGTTTTAGATTGTATATTGCTCTTTTTGATAATAAATTGCTGAAATATAACATTTAAATTACAATTCTTTTTATTACTTATCTTAGTATTGTCTTCCCCAAATAACTAATTTATCTGCTTTCTTTCCACAACATACACATTTATCTCCTACTTTTTCATATTCACCATCAAATGGTATGCATCTTGATTTTGCACCAGTAAGTTCATGAATTTTATCTTCACATTCTTCACTTCCACACCACATTGCTTTTATAAATCCTTGATTTGTTTCTAAGTTATTTTTAAATTCTTCCATATTTGTCGCAACTGATGTTTTTTCTTTTACTCTTTTTACACATTCATTAAACATATTTTTTTGAATGTCTTCAAGTAATTCTTCTACTTTTTTATTAAGTTCTTCTAATTTAACTTCTATTTTCTCTAAAGTATCTCTTCTAACTATTATGCATTTACCTGCTTCTATATCTCTTGGTCCTATTTCAATTCTAATTGGTACTCCTCTCATTTCCCAATCATTAAATTTGTAACCTGGTGAATATTGGTCTCTAACATCTAATTCTACTCTAAATTTTTCAGATAAATTTTTATATAATTCTTCTGCTTTTTCTTTTACGCCTTCTTTATGCATTGCAACTGGTACTATTACTACTTGAATTGGTGCTACTCTTGGTGGCAATTTTAAACCTCTATTATCTCCATGTGCCATTATTACTGCACCTATTAATCTGGTACTTATTCCCCAAGATGTTTGGTATGCATATTCTTCTTTACCTTCTCTATTTTGAAATTTTATTTCAAATGGTTTTGTAAAATTCTGTCCAAAATAATGCGAAGTTCCTGATTGTAATGCTCTTCCATCATGTGTCATTGTTTCTACTGTATATGTTGCTTCTGCACCTGCAAACTTTTCTGATTCTGTTTTTATACCTCTTAATACTGGTATTGCTAATAAATTTTCTATTACATCTGTATAAACATCTAATATTTCTAAAGTGAATTTCTTTGCTTCTTCTGCTGTTTCATGTATTGTATGACCTTCTTGCCATTGAAATTCTCTTGAACGTAAAAATGGTCTAGTTTCTTTTTCCCATCTTAAAACATTACACCATTGATTATATATATATGGTAAATCTCTCCATGAATTTAACCATTTAGCATACATTGTTGAGAAAATAGTTTCTGATGTAGGTCTAACACATAGTCTCTCTTCTAGCTCTTCTCCTCCCCCCATAGTTACCCAAGCAACTTCTGGTGCAAATCCTTCAACATGGTCTTTTTCCTTTTGAAGTAAATTTTCTGGTATTAATACTGGCATTGAGATATTTTTTACACCATGCTCTTTAAATTTCTTATCTGTATATTTTTGTATATTTTCCCATATAGCATAACCATATGGACGTATTGCTATAAATCCTTTAACATCTGTATAATCTGCAAGTTCTGCTTTTAGTACAATATCTGTATACCATTTTGCACAATCTTCTTCTATATTTGTAATATCTTTTACAAAATTTTTATTATCACTCATTATTTTCTCCTCCAATTTTGTTGTCTTCATTTTCATTATTATTTTCTAATATTGGCATTTCATTTTTATTAAAATCTTTATTTTTTTCTTCTGTCTCTTCTTGTTTATCAGTATTTTCTTCTATTTCATCTATTACAATCTGTCTATTACTATCTAATTTATACTTAGGTAGTTTTGGTAAATCTTTTATACTTTTTAAACCAAATGTTTTTAAAAATTCTTCTGTTACTTTGTATGTCATCGGTTTTCCCGGAAGATCTGCTTTACCTGCTTGTTCAATAAAATTATATTCCAATAATCTATATAAAGATGCTTGTGAGTCTACTCCTCTTATTGCATCAATATCTGATTTTGTTGCTCTTGGATTGTATGCAATAATACTTAAAACTTCTAAAGATGCTTGTGAAATTGTAGGTTTACTACGTGCACCTAATAAAGGATATAGATATTCATAGTAATCTTTTTTTGAAGATAATTGATAACCATCTTCTACTCTTACTAATTCTATTCCCCTATTTTGTTTTTTATATTCTTCTTGCATTTCATTTATGGTCTGTATTATATTATCTGAAGTTTCTTCAAGTATTGTCATTAATTCTCTTATTTTGACCACTCTTCCAGCAGAAAATAGAATTGCTTCTATTACTCCTTGCATTTTTTCTTTCTCCATCACATTTATTCCTTCTTTTGCTAAAATATGTATATATTATATCATCAATCTAGCTTTCTGGTCAATATCTCTTGATTTTTCTATGTTTCTATGTTATATTGTTTTTGGTAAATATTAGATTATTATGGATGGTGTTATTATGTACGAAGAAGAAAATAAAAGAGAAAGAAAAAAAATTGAAATAGTTCAAGGAAACGGAAAAGATTTGAATATATCTGAAGTTAGAGATAATCTTTCATTTGAAAAACCTGAAGAAAATAAAAAGAAAAATATTATAATTCCTGAAAATCAGGAGAATAATTAAAAAGCACGAAGCTGTTTTGGGGAGGTGTCCCCAAAAACAGCTTCAAAAACATTAAATTTCAGTTGCTCCAATTATTCCTGCATCGTTCTTTAATTTAGCAGATACTAATTTTACTTTTGTATCTTCATTAAATACTTTATTTCTTAATTTTTCATCCAATATTGGTAAAAATACATCATCATAATATGAAAAACTTCCACCAAAAGCTATTGCTTGAGGTTCAAATATATTAATTATATTTGCTATTCCTATACTTACATTTTCTAAATATTCATTAACAAATTTTTTTACTTTTGCCTTTTCAATATTATTTCTTATATAATTTTGAACTTCTTCTGCTTCTGTGTTTTCATCAAGTTCTAAATCTTTTATTGCTCTTTTTTTAAATCTTTTCATTGATGCATATGTTTCAAAACAACCTTTATTTCCACATTTACACAAGTTGCCGTTTTTTTCTATTATCATATGACCGAATTCAAACCCAGGATTTTGTTTTGGTTCTAGCAATTCTCCATTTAAAAATACTGCACTTCCTACACCTGTTCCTAAACATAAAAATACGCAATCATCATATTTTTTTAATGCTCCATATTCTTTTTCAGCAATCCCTGCACATTTACCGTCATTTTTTATTCTTACTAATGTACCATATTTTTGCTCAAGGACCTTTCCGATATTATATTCTTTTATATTTAAATTT
>CALXZS010000035.1 GCA_944393305.1 uncultured Clostridia bacterium
AAAAATGAAACAGATCGAAATAACCGTAAGATTAATTGATAAAATGGAAAATGCAATTGCAAAATTGGAAAATAAAGGATTTAAAAAAATAAGAGAAAGTGATGTTTATGATATATATTTATCAAATTTAGATAGTGAAATAAAAAAAGAAAATATACAAGAATTTTTAAAACATTCAGTATTATTAAGAAATTTAAAAGTAGATGGAAAAGAAGAAAATAAGATAACATATAAATATAAAGAATTAGATATTAATGGAGATGTTATTTCAGAACAAAAAGTAAATATGAATTGTGATGACTTAAAAAAAGCAGAAGAATTATTTAGTTGCTTAGGCTTTTATAAACTTATAGAAGTGAAATATCATGTAATTGTATATGAAAAAAACGGAAAAGAATTTGCTTTTCAAATAGTAGAAAATTTAGGAACTTTAATTGAATATGAAAATGTAAATGACTTCACAGGTAAATCAGTATTAGAGATAAATAATGCCAAAAAAGAAATGTTAAAAGAGATTAAAGAATACGATATTAGCATAACAAATGAATACGATGTAAAAAAAGCATTTGAGTTAATAAAGAAAAAATATAGCCTATAAACGGAATAGATTAAAGAAAAAGTTTGTTTTATGTTTACACTTATGTAATTTATATGTTAAAATAAAAAGGAAATAAATACCTTTTATACTAAAGAAAAAATAAATAAGTGTAGGAGGTAAAAAATGTCGAAAAAAGCAAAAAATAAAATAAAAATAAAAGATAAATTTTATAGCTTAGCACCAACAGAAGAAGCGGAAAATGCAGATAGTTATATTCCTGCAATAGATTGGGCTATAAAAGAACCAGATGTAAAAAACATTGCCATAACAGGAAACTTTGGTTCTGGAAAAAGTAGTATATTAAATACATATAAAAAAAGGACAAAAAAGAAAAAAAGATTTTTAAATATTTCTCTGGCGTCATTTAATCAAAAAAATTATGAAAAAGACGAAAGTATTATAGAAAATAGTATATTACAGCAAATACTTTATAAAGAAAAAATAAATAAAACACCTTTTTCACGTTTTAAAAAAATAAATAATATACATGATAAAATGTGGCTAAAAATAATAATTATTATATTGATAGCCTTATCCGTCATATTTTTAATAAATCCAGATATTTATATACAAATTAAAGACTTCATAATAGAAAGAATAAATTATAATTTTGTATTCTTTAATAATTGGATGGATAATATATTAAATATTTTTATAAGAAGCATAATAATTATTATATGCATAGCAACATCTATATATTTATTAAAATGTATATATGAAATTATAGCAAATTTATCATGGAAATTAACAATAGAGAAAGATAATAAAAAATTAGAACTTGCAAAGCAAGAAGAGCAAGATGAAACGTCAATCTTTAATAAAAATATAGAGGAAATAATTTATTTTTTCGAAGTTACAAAATATGATGTAGTAATATTTGAAGATATAGATAGAATTGAAAATAGTTTAGATTTATTTATAAAACTTAGAGAATTAAATATATTATTAAATAATTCTAATATAGTAAATAAAAAGAAAATCACGTTTATATATGCTTTAAAAGATGATGTATTTACTAATAGCAAAGAAAGAACAAAGTTTTTTGAATTTATTATTCCAATAATACCAATTGTCAATTCTAATAACTCAAAAGATAAATTGTTAGAAATGATAAAAGGACAAACATATGAAAAAGAACTAAATGATGACGTATTTTTAAATAATATCACTTTATATATAGATGATATGAGATTACTAAGGTCAATTTTAAATGAATTTAACATATATTCAAAACAGATAAAAGTAAAATATGACCCTAAAAAATTATTTTCAATAATAGTGTATAAAAATCTATATCCAGAAGACTTTGCAGAGCTTCAAGAAAATAAAGGTATATTATATGCAATGCTAAATAAAAAAGATAGAAAGACTTCAAGAATACAAAAAGAAAATATGTCAATATTATCATACTTGTTAAAAAATAAATATATAGATAAATCTTATGTAGAATATATAAATTATTTCTATCCAACGACATTGAGTATTGAAGATAAAAACTTTATATTTAATTTTAATAATAATATAAAGACAAGATATGATTATCAATTAAATAATATAAAAAATGTATTACCGTATTTTAAGTTATCAGACTTTTCAAAAAGAGATATATGGAATTTCGACTTACTTTATTATATGTTAAAACGACCGGATAAATATACTGAGCAATTAACTAGAATGTTTAAAAGTTTATCTAGTGGAGAATATGCGTATAGATTTTTAAGAGAGTACATTCAAAAAAGAAGATGTTTTACAAGCTTTTACTTATATTTTACAAAATATTGTAGTAAATTTTGGAATAGAATAGATGAAGACTTGCCAACTAAAAGAAGTGACCAATTACTGATATCAATCTTATTATTTGCAGAAGTAGATGATATAATTAATAATTTAGGATCTAATCAAAACTTCATAAATAGGATAAATAATTTTTATTCCTGGGGTTGGATTTTTACCATAGAGAAGAGTGAAAGAGAGAAGAAATTATTAGAAAATTTAAATATTAAATTGGCAAAAATAAATATAGAGCAAGTAAATCAAAAATGGTTTGATTTAATCTACAAAAATAATGACTACGAAATTAATAAAGAAAATATAGAAGCTATTTTAGTAGGCAAAATGAATGAAAAACTAGAAAAAGTACAGACACAAAATTATACAACAATATGTAAATATGAAAATATGCGCAAATATATTAATGAAAATATAGAAATATATTTAAATGAAGTATTTTTAAAATATCCCAATTATTCAAACAAAGAATTGGAAAAAATAAAAAAATTAATTAAAAAAGAGGATGTTTTGGGGGACAACTCCTAAAAACAGCTTGACACTTGCTATTCTGTTATTGGGGACATCTCCCAAAAACAGAAATATTTTAATCATCATCTAAATCATCAAAAAAACAGCTATCATAAAACTCCTTGATAGAAATACCAAATCCAATGCAAATATAATAAATTGTTTCAGAAGAAGGAGCTTTTCTAATAACTTTAAAAATACTTCTAATCGTAGAAGGATTAATGCCAGATGCTATTGCTAATTGATTTATGTTCATATTATTAATTTTGCATAGCTGATATATTCTTTTTCTTGTTGCTTCTAGTAAAGTCATAATTTACCTCCAATGACTAAAAAACTACAAGAATAGTATAGCAAACAAAAATTGAAAATATGATTGAAACATAACGTATAAACGTTAATAAATAAAACTCATTCAAAAATAACATCACAAAATAATCTATCTGCAAAAAAATCTTCAAGAGAGATATTTAAACCTTCACAAATGTGTAGTATTGTAGACAACTTAGGGTCTTCACTTTTACCAGTCATGAAACTACTTAAAGTTGAATAAGGAATACCAGCCTTTAAAGATAACTGATGAAGGGTATAATGCTAAATTAATAATTCTTTGTCTTACAGCAACAGATAATTGCATAAATATACCTCTTTCTGATAAAAAGAAGTATAACAAATAAAATGAAAAAACGCTGACGATACGTCGTAAAGAAGAGGTTTTACATACAAAAAGAGAGTACCAATTTAAAGGTACTCTTTAAAAATTTTTACATAACATATAATAATATACAGAAAAATTGTAGAAAACTTCCTAATAATATAAACAAATGAAATATTGAGTGAAAATATTTATGCTTTTTGCCAACGCCATATAAAATAGCACCAACAGTATATGCAATACCACCAGCAACTAATAAAATAATACCAGCAGTATCAACAGATTTTATTAAAAGGTCTACTCTAAATATAATACACCAACCCATAAGCAAATAACATATCATAGAAAATGCTTTAAATTTTTTCAAATCAATTGAATTAAGTACAATTCCTATAATTGCTAAAGCCCATATAGTACCAAAAATAGTCCAACCGGCGACAGCATTTTCCTCTCTAATATTACATAGTGCAACTGGAGTATAACATCCAGCTATTAATAAAAATATTGTACAATGGTCAAGCACTTGAAAAACACGTTTAGAAAAAAGCTTGGGACTAAGTCCGTGATAAATACTAGACATTGTATATAAAAGGATTAAGCTAACACCATAAATTGCACCACTAACAATTCCATAAACATTATGATGAATTGCAGCAAAGATAGTACAAAGTACAGTTGCAACAATACCTAAAACAACACCAACAATATGTGATGTCATATTAAAAATTTCTTCGCCTTTAGTGTATGAAGGCAGTACTCTATCAATAAGTTTAGTTCTTCTCAAATTTTCACCTCTCAAATATCAAAATAATTACTAATTTCCTCTAGATTTTCAAAATTCTTTTGCCTTAAAACTTCATAAGTTACAACACAAACCGAGTTAGCAAGATTAAGAGAACGTAAATCTTTTCTCATAGGTATGCGTATAGTTTTATCAATATATTTTAATAACAAATCTTCTGGCAAACCTTTTGTTTCTTTACCAAATAATAAAAACACTTCATTCATTAAACTGTAATTAGGGTCAGAATAAATATGCTTACCTTTAGTAGTTGAAAAGAACATATTATGATTTTCAGGAGAATATTTTTCTAAAAATTTATCCAAAGATGTATGTTCTTCAATATCTAATTTATCCCAATAATCAAGTCCAGCTCTTTTTACAGCTTTTTCAGAAATACTAAAACCAAGAGGATGGACCAAATGAAGTTTAGCTCCAATAGCAGCACAAGTTCTTGCAATATTTCCGGTATTTTGTGGAATTTCAGGTTCTACCAAAACGATATTTACTTTCATAATTATATCCTTTCTATAAATAAATATACCTATATAGAATACAATAAAATTAAAAAAAATACAAGCTGTTTTTGGGAGGTGTCCCCAAAAACAGCTTGTATTTTATTTTTTTAAAGAAGCTGTATCTCTAATATCTTCAGCTTCGACATCTTGAAACAATTTATCTTTAAAGAAATCCTCTAATTCAATATTAGCACCTTCGCATAAATGTAATAATGTTGTTAATGTAATACTATTACTTTTGCCATTCATAAAACTACTTAAAGTAGAGTAAGGTATACCTGAATTTAATGCTAATTTGTGAAGAGTAATATTTCTTTCACTAGCAAGATTTACAATTCGTTGTCTAACTGCTGTACAAAGTAACATATCCATACTCCTTTCTATATTAAAAAAGTATAGCAAAGGATATGAAATAACGATGACGCTAAAACGCTAAAATATCAATTTATTTTGGACTTTTATAAAAAAATACTATTGTTAAGTAAAAGAAAATGTGATATACTCTAAAAAAAAGAAAGGAAAAATATGACTCATATTATTATTTTTAGCATATTAGCACTAGCTATATTTATAATTACATTTTTAAAATTAATAAAAGAAAATAATTCTAATTATGTATTTGCATTAGTGCCAGAATTTATAGGAATTTTAATTGATTTCATTTGTATATTTATGTCTATAAATCCAAGCACATTTACATATATAATAATGTATATATTAAGCGTTATTATACCAATAATAGGATTTATATTGGAAAAAAATAATATAAATTTACTAGAAATATACCGTTTGATAAATGTAAATCTATATATTAATAAAAATCAAAATGATTTAGCTAAACAAACTTTATTAAAAGGTATAGAAAAGCACCCTAACAGTTATTTACTTCACAAAAAATTAGCAGAATGGTATGAAAAAAATAACGAAAAGGAAAAAGCTGAATACGAATATATAAAAATAATAGAATTAAAACCAAAAAATTTGGAAAACTATATAAAACTAGCAAATATTTATAAAGAAAATGAAAAATACGAATTAGCAATAAAAATTTTGCAAGATGTATTAAAGCAAAAGCCAGAATATATAGAGGCAAGTAAATTACTTGGAAACATTTTATATGATAACAATATGTTTAAAGAAGCGGTGATAGTTTATCAAGAGGCATTAAAATATCATCCAGGAGAATATATGCTTTATTACTACATGGGAATGACATATACAAGATTAAATGATTTCCAAAATGCAAAAGAATATTATAAAAAAGCAGCAACGATAAATTCTATATCAGATATTGCAAAACTTAATCTAGGACAAATAAGTTTAATATTTAAAGATTATGATGAAGCAGAACAATATTTTATGAAATGCATAGAAACAGAAGATGAATTATTGCAAGCAGAAGCATATTATTATTTAGCAAAAATAAAACTAATAAACAAACAAACTGATTTAGCAATAAAATATGCAAATATTTCATTAGAATTAAATCCTAAAATGATAAAAATAATGGAAAAAGATGTGTATTTTGCTACAATAATAGGAAAACTAAAATTACAGGAAGATAGAAAAATAAAAACAAAAGTAAATGAAAAAGAGAAGAATTTAATAAAATATTTAGATAATACTTATGATGTAGTTGAAAAATTAACTGAAAATGAAGAAATAAAAAAAGAAATAAATATTGATAAAGAAAGAGATATATAATTTACAAAACTGTAACAAATACATTGTAATTCATAATATAATTTATAAGGAGGAGTATTATGAATTACAATTTTTTAATTATTGGTGGAGACAAAAGAATATCAATGCTTGCAGAAAAACTAAAGAGGGATGGAAATAATGTAAAAACATATGCGAATAAAGTAGAAGAAATAGAGGAATTAGACAAATTAGAAGATGTATGTAAAACAAATTATGATATAGTAATAAGTTCAATGCCACTTACAAAAGATAAAATAAATGTATATACACCATTAAGTGAGAAAATAATAAGTATAGAAGAATTGAAAAAAATTGCAAAAGATAAAATTTTAATAACAGGAGATGACATACTAAAAGATGAGGCAACTACTATTTTAAACACAATTCCAACCGCAGAAGGAGCTATTCAAATAGCAATGGAAGAAACAAATTATACACTTCATAATTCAAAAGCATTAGTTCTAGGTTTTGGAAGAGTAGGAAAAATTTTATGTAATAAACTTAAAGGAATAGGAATGGAAGTATACGCAGAAGCTAGAAAAAGTACGGACTTAGCATGGATAAAAGCATATGGGTATAAAGAAATTCCAATTGAAAAATTAAAAGAAAATATTTGCAAAATGGATGTAGTTTTTAATACAATTCCATATAAAATATTGGATAAAAGTACATTGATATTAATGAGCAAAGAAACATTAATAATAGACTTAGCATCAAGTCCAGGAGGAGTAGATTATGAAATAGCTGAAAAGCTTGGAATAAAAGCAATTTTAGCCTCAGCACTTCCAGGAAAAGTTGCACCAGATTCAGCTTCAGATTATATAAAAGAATATGTTTATAGAAAAATTCTATACACATAAATATTTTAAATTTGATATTTAAAATTGGTTACTACTCACAGCTTTAATTTTATTTTAACTTTAATATATGTTCTTAAACATTTCAAGCGAGCGTAGGTGACGTAGGAACGAAGTGCAGCGTGCGAGCGCTGAGCGCAAGCGAACCGCGAAGTGAAATGTGAAAGAATGTATATTAAAGTTGATGCAAATTTAATGGGCTGTAAATTGTAACACATAAATATTTAAAATTGTATATATATAATTGTATATTATAAAATTTCTTGTTCCTTACTGTCGCAGCTAAAATTCTTCGAATTTTACAGCTCCAAACTGCGCGGAACTGCGAAATTTCAAATATACAATCAAAATATATAAATATACGAATATTACAAATGTTACAAATATTACATTTTTTTTACAATAACAGACAAAATATTGACTTTTACTCAAAAAATAATAAAATGTATATGATAGAAAAATTAACTGGAAAAATAAAACTGAATATTTATTTGTTTTATGCAAATTATAATATTGTAAATATATGAAAGGGAGTATAAAGATGCCAGAAAGTTTAGGAATAAGCATAACTAATCAAGTAATAAAATATGCAAAAGTAACCAAAAACAACAATCAGCTAGATGTTACATCTTTTGGCATTAAGTTTTACGATGATTTAGAAAAAAATATAAATCAAATAATAAGTGAAACTAATAGTACAAATATCCCTATTTGTATAAATACAAAAGATGAAAAAGTTGATTATTTTAGTGTATTTGGTTTATTAAATAAAAATGATACAAGAAAAACAATAAATACTGAATTTGAAACACTTTGCTCAGATAAACATTTGAATCCAAATGCATATGAAGGAAAATATATAATTGTAAATGATGTTGTAAATAAAGATAGAAACAAAGTTATATATATATATGAAAGTAAAAACGATATAGAAGAAATAGTAGCCCAAGTAAAAAGAGGAAAAATAAAAACAATAACGCCACTAGCAACTTCAATAGCAAATATTGCAGACATAAAAAAAGGCGAAAATGTAATGATTGTAAATATTGAAGATAAGACAACCATAACAACAATACTAAATCAAAGAATTTACAATATTGATACTATTCCTAATGGTATGCAAGAAGTAATTGAAAAAATAAATGATAGAGAAAATTCATATTCTAAAGCATATGAAATATGCAAAAATACCACAATTTATACTATGGAAACTACTGAAAATGATGACCCTAATAATAGATATTTATCATTTATAGTGCCAACATTATTTAATATTGTTCAAGAAGTAAGAAAAATAAAAGACAATTATAACAAAATTGATAAAATTTATTTAACTGGACTTGGAACAGCAATAAATAATGTAGAATTATATTTTCAAGAGTATTTCCAAGAATCAAAATGTGAAGTATTAAAACCATATTTTGCTGTAAATAATAGCAAAATTAATATGAAAGATTTTATAGAAGTAAATAGTGCAATTGCTCTAGCTATGGAAGGCTTAGACTATGGTTTAAAAAGCTTAAATTTCAGAGCTAGTTCATGGAAGGAAGATTTAAATGCTTTACTACACTCAGATGTAAAATCTTTAGGAAAAGGAAAAAAAGAAAGCACAAGAAATTCATTTAGCTTTGATTGGAATTTAAAAGGTGAATTAAAACCTAGTGAAATGTGGTTAGTAAGAGGCTGTGTAACAGTATTATTAATTGCAATAATATATTCTGTATGTTCAGTATTTTTAGGAAGACAAATAAGTGCAAAAACACAAGAAGCCCAGGAAGTAACAGCAGATACAAATAGACAAATCTCAGCAGTAAATGCAGATGATACTAAAGTGTTAGAAAAAACACAAGATTATGAAAGCTTTATGGCTGAACTTGATGACGCAAGCTCACAAGCAGAATCAAAAAGAAGTAGAAAAAATCAAATTCCAACATTGTTAAATCAAATTGTGTATATAATACCAAAAAGTGTTCAACTAACAGCAATAAATAATACAGAAATGGTAGTTGATGGTGTAACAAGACAACATATTACAATTACAGCACAATCTACAAAATATGAACAATTAGCATATTTTAAAGCAAGACTTAGCAATAGTGGATATTTAGATAATGTTACATCAACAGAAGGTACAAAAGAAAATGAATATGTAGTAGTAACAATAGAGGGTGACTTACCATAATAAAAAAGGAGAAAGGCAATGAGAAAATTATTAATATCAATTTTATTAATATTACTTATAATTATGGCTGCATTATTTGTAACAAATGGTATCAATATTGGACCATTGCAAGTATTAGGTGTAAGTCAAATACAAGCAGCAAATGATGAATTAACAAAACAAATAAATGAAGCAAAAGCAGCAAATGAAAATTATGAAGGAAAATTATCACAATTACAAAAAGATATTTCAGAATTAACACAATCAAAAGAAGAATGCCTAAACAGAATAAATGCTAGCACGGAAAGCCAAATACAAGATGCTGCACAAACAAAGAATTATACGATTGAATATTTGTGGAGTGCGGTTGGAAACCATGCTACTAAAGAAGGCGTAACAATAAAAATGGATGTTACAACAGGTTCGATTGCAAATTCTGAATACAAAAATTTGAATTTTACTGTAACAGGAAATTATCTGGCAATAACAAACTTTATAACAGATATTGAAAATGACTCAACACTAGAGTTTACAATAGATAATTTTTCGATGGAAAAAGAAAAATGTACATTTACTGTTAAAGATGTAAAAATACAACAAGAAAAAACGACAGTACCAAATAATGCAAATAGTAGTACAAATTCAAAC
>CALXZS010000036.1 GCA_944393305.1 uncultured Clostridia bacterium
TAATAAATTGATTGATATTTGTATCAATGGTTATGAGAGCCAAAAAAGTTGTAAATAACTACTTCGTTGGCACCAAAAATATAGAGTTTGAGTATTTTTGCTCAAACTCTATATACGTTTCAAAGCCTTAGTATTAAAGCTTTTTATTAGTTAGTACATTTTGAAAATGTACACGAGTATTTTTAAAAGTTTCTAGCACTACTGTACTGATTACTGTACTAATTTTTTTTAGTAATACTTGAAACAGTATTCAAAGAATGATAAAATATTTATTATGTGAAAAACATTCATATATATTTACTTTATTTTACTAAAAAAGAATGTAGACCTTTCTACTAACCTTTTTTAGATGACATAATTTTAAATAAGAGAGGTGTCAATGTTAAAATGATTGCCAGACGGATATTGGAAATAAATTACTATATTGCTTTAATTGTAACAATTATAAATTGCTTAGTGATGTTTTTGGATACCAAGGGGGTAATTAATGTTGCTTGCTTAATTATGAATATTGTATGGGCAATTTGTTCTGCTATTGCTTTACTTATTTGCATAATTAATAGAAGAAAAAAGAAAATCCAATTTTTTATTTTTTTAGGTTCTCTTATGGCAATATTAGTAATTTATTCTCTATGATAATTTTAATGGCTAGAAAAAGACTCCCGCATCGTGCGGGGGTCTTTTTCAACTAAAATAAATCGGTAAAGATAAAAGTTTATTGTAATTATGTAGAGTAAAAACAATTTGTATAATAAAAATAAACCGTTATAAATTTCAGGAAAAGTCTAGACAAAAAATAAAAACAATATTAAAATGAGAATAATAATTAATAATGGAGGAAGATATGGAACAAGCTAAAAAAGTACAAATACCAATAGAAAGAAAAAATGGAGAATGTAAAAACAACATTCCTCATGTTATATTAGCGTCAAAATCTGCAATAAGAAAAAAGAAATTAACAGAAGAAGGAATACCATTTGAAGTAATAGTAAGTGAGGCGGATGAAACACCAAATGAAAATAAATCATTTAAAGCAATACTTGCCGAAATTGCAATGAGAAAGGCAAAAGTTGTTTTAGATAAAACTGCAAATAGAGGAACTAGATTAATAATTGCAGCTGACCAAAACATTGTATTTGAAGGGAAAATGTATGGTAAGCCAAAAGATATAAATGAAGCACGTGAAATTATACAAAATATGAGAGGAAGAGACGATATATATGCATATACAGGAAATGCGGTTTTACTAGCAGATGGAGATGAAGCTTTAGAAACTGTTAATGTTACAGACATTGCAAGAATGTATATGGATGAAATTTCGGATGAAGAAATTGAAAAATACTTAAAAAACACAAAACCTCTAACAAAGTGTGCCGGAATTTTAATTGACGACGCTCCTTTTCTACATTTAAAAGAAGGTAGATATTCAACTGCTTGCGGAATGACAACCGAAATAGCAAAAGAAATGCTAAAAACTTTTTATAAATGTTAAAAAACAGTTCAATCAGTGTTAAAAGATTGAAAAATAGGAGTAAACAATGGATAAAAAAGACTTAGAAGAAATTGAAAAATGGAAAAAACAAAAGATGAACTATGTTGAAACGTATGGAGTAGATATATTTCATGAAAAAAAGAAAAAGAAAAGTGTTAAAATATTTGAAAAACTTTTTAATCTTCTATATAGAATTTTTAAAGCTATATTAATAATATTGATTTTCGTGATTATAATAGTAACTTTAACAGGCATTATCATGTATTATAGCTATATAGATTCAAAATTACATGTTGACCCAGTCGAAACTATATCAAACATGTATAGTGTTAATGTAGAAATTATTTCAAAGAATATAGATGAAGACAGAAATGGAAATTATGTATTAACTACTAAAGAAAATCCAAATATACAATTCAATGCTCATGTAAATTGGAATAGTTTGACACAAGATTATGCGGATAGATGTCATAAGTATTTTTATGAAAAATGGGAAAATGAAAATAAAGAAAAGTTAAATATTATTGAAAATATAGCTGAAAACAACATTTTATCATATGAGCAGTACATAAAAATAGAAAATAATGAGCAATTAGAAAATGCTGTAAATTTAATATATGATTTAAGAGAATTTGCCGGAGAAGATTTTTCACCAGATTGGAATATATATATAATTGCTGAAAATCAAAGAATGTATTTATTTAATTCAGCTAATTATAGCAGAGAAGAAACCTTAAAAAGAATGCAAGAAATGTATGATAGAGTA
Organism: uncultured Clostridia bacterium; assembly: GCA_944393305.1. Lineage (GTDB taxonomy): Bacteria > Bacillota > Clostridia > TANB77 > CAG-508 > CAG-793. The sequence goes on from CALXZS010000036.1 coordinate 2,259, forward strand.
ATGAATGGAGAGATAGTAGAACCAAGACCGAATCCAATTGGTGAATTTTTTGGAGGTATGTAAAAAAATATAGATTTACATGAAGAGTTTAAATAATTAAAGTCAGTATAAAAAATGGTAGGCAGAAATAAAAGAAAAAACTGTAAATCTCTTGACAAAGATAAGATAAATTTGTATAATATATAAGTGACTTAGGAAAAAGAGATTATATATATATTAATAAGCATAAGGAGGGATAAAAATGGCACAACCAAAAAGAAGATGGTCAAAAGCTAGAACACATACAAAAAGATCTACATGGAAATTAGAAAATAAAAATTTAGTAGAATGCCCACATTGCCATAGCTTAACAATGCAACATAGAATATGTCCAAGTTGTGGATATTATGATGGAGTGGAAGTTATATCTAAAAAAGCAAACTAATTAAGAATTTAAGAAAGAGGTGAACTAAATGAAAGAAGGAATACACCCAGAATACCAAGAAGCTACAATAACATGTGCTTGTGGAAATGTTATGAAAACTAATTCAACAAAAAAAGATTTAAAAGTTGATGTTTGTTCAAAATGTCATCCATTTTGGACTGGTAATTTAAGAAAAGAAACAACTGGTGGAAAAGCTGATAAATTTAAGAAAAAATATGGATTGGCTTAAATATATATAGGGGGCTCTGTAACATAAAGTTGCAGGGCTTTTGTTGTTATAACCACAAAAAGGAGCAAAAAATGAAACAGATACAAATGCAAGATACATATATAAACAAAATAAAAAATCTAGATATAAAAAAGAAATATTCTGTACTTACAATGGGCTGTCAGTTAAACGAAAATGATTCAGAAAGAATATCTGGAATGTTAGAAGAATCTGGTTATACAAAAACTGAAGATTTAGCAAAAGCAAATGTAATAGTATTTAATACTTGTTGTGTAAGAGAAAATGCAGAAGATAGACTATTTGGAAAGCTAGGAGAAGTAAAAAAATATAAAGAAGAAAATGGATGTATTATTGCAATAGGTGGTTGTATGATGCAAGAAAAGCATATGATACAAAAATTGCACGAAAGTTATCCTTTTGTAGATATTATATTTGGACCACATACACTTCAAAAATTTCCAGAAGATTTATATAAAGCAATAATGGAAAATAAAAAAATAGAAGACATATTAGATATTGATGGAGAAATAGTTGAAGGTATACCAACTGTTAGAGAAGATAAAATAAAAGCATCAGTTACAATAATGAATGGTTGCAATAACTTTTGCTCATATTGCATTGTTCCATATGTAAGAGGAAGAGAAAGAAGTAGAAATCCACAGGACATATATGATGAAATAATTGATTTAGCAAAAAGAGGTTATAAAGAAATAACCTTACTTGGGCAAAATGTAAATTCATATTTAGTAAGTGAAAAATCAAAGGGAGAGAATGTTGATTTTTCAGTTAAAGGTCAAGATGGATTAGTTTACAAAGTAAACTCATTTGCAACTTTACTTAGATTAATAAATAAAATAGATGGAATTGAAAGAATAAGATTTATTTCTCCACATCCAAAAGACTTTACAGATGACGTAATAGAAGCAATAAGAGATTCAGAAAAAGTTTGTAAATTAATACATTTGCCACTTCAATCAGGAAGTACGGAAGTATTAAAAGCAATGAATAGAAAATATACCAAAGAGCAATATTTAAACTTAGTAGAAAAAATAAAAAATAAAATTTCAAACGTTCAATTTTCAACAGACATAATTGTAGGCTTTCCAGGAGAAACAGAAAAAGATTTTGAAGATACACTAGATGTTGTGTCAAAAGTAAAATATGAACAAATATATATGTTTATATATTCAAGAAGAGTTGGAACAGTAGCAGATAAAATGGAAAATCAAGTTGATGAAAAAATAAAGCATCAAAGATTTGACAAATTAAAAAAATTAGCGGAAAATATAATTGAAGAAAAAAACAAAAATTATGTTGGCAAAACTGAATTAGTATTAGTAGAAGGAAAAAGCAAAACAAATGAAAAAGTATATACTGGAAGGTCTGAAACCAATAAAGTTGTAAATTTCGAAGGAAATGAAAATATGATAGGTAAAATATTGCCTCTGAAAATAGTTTCAGAACATATGTGGTATTTAAAAGGAAAATATGATAACATGTAATTCGGAGGAAAAGAACGTGTCAGAAATAATTGAAAAAGAAGAAAACCAAGAAAATTTAAAAAAATACTCACCAATGATGCAACATTATTTACAAACAAAGGAAAAATACAAAGATTGTATATTATTTTACAGATTAGGTGACTTTTATGAAATGTTCTTTGATGATGCAATAAATGTATCAAGAGAACTAGAACTAACACTTACAGGAAAAGATTGTGGACAAGATGAAAGAGCACCAATGTGTGGAATCCCATATCATGCAGCAGAAAACTATATTGCAAAACTAATTGAAAAAGGATATAAAGTTGCTATTTGTGAACAACTAGAAGACCCAAAACTTGCAAAAGGAATAGTAAAAAGGGATGTTATAAAAATAGTAACTCCTGGTACAGTTGTCGAAAGTACACTTTTAGAAGAAAAAAAGAATAACTATATTATGGCAATATATAAAGAAGGAATATACTTCGGACTAGCTGTTTGTGATATTTCAACAGGAGATTTTTATGCAACTGAAATAAAAGAAGAAAATAATTATGCAAAATTGTTAGACGAAATTTCGAGATACAATCCATCAGAAATCATTGTAAATAAAATGATGAAAGAATCAACAGAAGAAATATCATATATAAAACAAAGATTTAATTCATTCATTTCAGAAATTGATGAATTTGATAACGATTATCAAAATATAGATAAAGAGTTTGATATGAGAGATGATGGTGGAAATAAAATACCAACAATAAAAACAAAATTATTTGCTGTATCAGCAATTAATGGACTTATGGCATATATTGAAGATACACAAAAAGCAAAAATGGAAAATTTAAACCAAATTACTCTATATAATACAACAAAATATATGTCATTAGATATTAATGCAAGAAGAAACTTAGAGCTAACAGAAAAATTAAGAGATAAAACTAAAAAAGGCACTCTTCTTTGGGTATTGGATAAAACAGATACATCAATGGGTGGAAGACTTTTAAGAAGATGGATAAGTGATCCATTAATAGATGTAGGTGATATTAATAGAAGACTAAATGCTGTAAAAGAACTAAAAGAAAATCTAATATTAAGAGATGATATTACTGAATCTCTTAAAAAAGTTTATGATATTGAAAGACTTGCAGGTAAAATATCATATGGTACTGCAAATGCAAGAGATTTAATATCCTTAAAGAATTCAGTATTACAATTGCCAAGTTTAAAAAATGCCTTAGCAAACGCTAAGTCTGAAATGCTAACAAATTTATACAATGGTTTGGACACACTTGAAGATATATACGAATTAATAGATAAAGCAATTATAGAAGATCCACCAATGAGTGTAAAAGAGGGTGGAATTATAAAAAAAGGATATGATGAAACCATTGATGAATTAATAGATGCAACTACTAATGGTAAAAAGTGGCTTTTAGATTTGGAAAACAAAGAAAAACAAGAAACAGGAATAAAAAACTTAAAAATTGGATATAATAAAGTATTCGGTTATTATATAGAAGTAAGTAAATCCTTTGTAAAATTAGCTCCAGAAAGATATATTAGAAAACAAACACTAACAACAGGAGAAAGATATATTACAGAAGAACTAAAAACACTTGAAAATCAAATACTAGGAGCTCAAGAAAAAGTTGTAGTATTAGAATATGATGCTTTTGTAAAAATAAGAGACACAATAGAAGAAAGTGCAAAAAGATTGCAAACAGCAGCAAGTATAGTTGCGAAAGTAGATGTACTAGGTTCACTTGCCAAAGTTGCAGAAGAAATGAATTATTGTATGCCAGAAGTGGATAATAGTGATGTTGTAGAAATAAAAGATGGTAGACATCCAGTAATAGAAAAAATATTACCATCAGGAGCATTTGTGCAAAATGATTCATATTTGGACTCAAATGAAAACAGACTAGCTATTATAACAGGTCCTAATATGGCAGGAAAATCTACATATATGAGACAAGTTGCATTAATAACACTAATGGCACAAATAGGAAGTTTTGTTCCTGCGTCAAAAGCTCATATAGGTGTAGTAGATAAAATATTTACAAGAGTAGGAGCGTCTGATGACCTTAGCATGGGTGAAAGTACATTCATGGTTGAAATGATGGAAGTAGCCTCTATTTTAAATAATGCAACAAGTAAAAGCCTAGTAATATTAGATGAAATAGGTAGAGGAACTTCAACTTATGATGGGCTTTCAATAGCATGGGCAGTTGCAGAATATATATTAGATAAAGAAAATTGTGGCGCAAAAACATTATTTGCAACACATTATCATGAATTAGTAGGTTTGGAAAATAAATTAGAAGGTGTAAAAAACTATCATGTAGCAGTAAAAGAAAAAGGCGAAGATGTCATTTTCCTTAGAAAAATATTGCCTGGAGGAACTGATGAAAGTTATGGTGTTCATGTTGCAAGGTTAGCAGGAGTACCAAAAACAGTTACTAAAAGGGCAAATGAAATTTTAAAAACTTTAGAAAGAAAAAGTATTTTAAAAGATGGAAATGTTACAAAATCTGAAAAAGCAAAAAACGAAGGGCAATTAGACTTATATAATTATAAATTGGCAGAAATAGCCCATGAACTAGATAAAATAAAACTAGAAGAAGTTACACCAATAGATGCACTAAATATTTTATCTAAAATAAAAGAAAAAATGAACTAAATTACAATATAATAAAAGACAGGAAGGAAATACTTATGAAAATTTTTTATCATGAAAGAGAGGTAGGGGTACCTATGGAAGAAGCAAAAGTTATTGATTTATTTAAAGAGAATATTAAATTCTCACCTAATAATATTATTGCATGTAAATGTAATAATGAAATAAAAAGCTTGGATTTTACAGTAAAAGAAGGAGACAAAGTCGAATTAATAGACATCACAGATAAAGATGGAATGAGAATATATGTTAGAGGAATTCTATATATAATGGCAATGGCATTTAATAGACTTTATCCTGAAGCATATGTAAGTGTAAATTATCAATTATCAAATGCAATGTTTTGTGAAGTTTCAAATATGAATATTACTGAATCAGTAATTAAAAAAGTAAAAGATGAAATGAAATATATAATTGAGCAAGATTACCCTATAAAAAAAGTAATAATGGACAAAAAAGAAGCGGAAGAATTTTATGCTAAAGAAAATACAATAAGAGGAAGACTTCAAGTAGAAAATAAAGAAAAAGATACAGTTTCATTATATTTTTGTGAAGAATATTATAACTATTTTTATGGTGTAATGCCACTTTCAACAGGCTTTATAAAGCTATTTGACATAAAAAAATATAGAGATGGTTTTATAGTAAGATATCCAAGTAGAAACAATCCAACAGAACTTGGAGAATTCAAAGAAACAAAAAAACTACAATCTACTTTGGACGAATATGATGATATAAATAGATTAATGCATATAAATACTATAAAAAATCTAAATACTGCAATAGAAGAAGGAAGAAGTAATGAAGTAATTCTTACAGCAGAAGCTTTGCATGAAAAGAAAATAGCAGAAATAGCAGATAAAATAGCAAATAAAAAAGGAATTAAAATGGTACTAATAGCAGGACCATCTTCATCTGGAAAAACAACATTTGCAAAAAGATTAGGAATTCAGCTAAGATTACATGGAATGAAACCTGTAACAATAGGTACAGATAATTACTTTGTTGAAAGAAAAGACACTCCAAGAGATGAAAATGGTGAATATGATTTTGAAACAATAGAAGCCTTAGATTTAGAGTTATTTAATGACCATTTAACAAAATTAATTAGTGGCAAAGAAATTGATGTACCTACATTTGATTTCAAAGTTGGAACAAAATTATATAATGGCGAAAAAATGAATCTTAATGATGATGAAATATTAGTTATAGAAGGAATACATTCTTTAAATGATAGACTAACAGCAAATATTCCAAAAGAAAATAAATTTAAAATATATATAAGTGATTTAACTGTACTTAATATAGATTATTATAACCGTATTTCAACAACAGATACAAGGCTTATTAGAAGAATAGTAAGAGACAATAACTTTAGAGGTTATTCAGCTTTAGATACTTTAAAAAGATGGGAATCAGTAAATAATGGAGAAAATAAAAATATTTTCCCATTCCAAGAAGAAGCAGACGCGATGTTCAACAGTTCACTTGTATATGAATTAGCGGTACTTTCAAAATATGCAAAACCATTATTAGATGAAATAGACAATTCAGTACCAGAATATGCAGAAGCAAAAAGACTAAGTACTTTATTAGAATATTTTGACCCAATAGATGAAAAAGCTATACCAAATAACTCAATACTTCGTGAATTTATAGGAGATAGTATATTTGAATATTAGAATAAAATGATGAAAAACTAATATTTCATAGAATATTGTGCATTGAATATGGCGAAAGGAATGAATTATAAGAAAATGAAACAATTCACAAAAAGAGATGAAGAATTTATATGTGAAAATTGTGGTGCAAAAGTAGAAAAATTAGGATATACCTCCAGAGATCATTGTCCACATTGCTTATGTTCTAAGCATGTGGACTGTATGCCTGGAGATAGAAATGAAACTTGTCATGGAATATTAAGACCAATTCAAGTTGTACTAGATAATAAAAAAGGATATGTTATAATATATAAATGTGATAAATGCGGTGAAATTAGAAAAAATAAATCAGCAATAGACGATAACGAGGATTTATTAATCAAACTTACTGTAAATGGAGGAGATTTAAGCTTTTCATAGAAGAAAAGTTAGCTGAGATAAAGAAGGGAATGAGATTAGTTATGGAAGATGAAAAAATAAAAATAGAAGATATAAAACCAGATAAGAATTTAAGAATACTTACAGGAGATAGACCAACAGGAAAATTACATATTGGACATTATTTTGGCTCTTTAAAAAGTAGAATAAGCTTGCAAGATAAATTTCAAACATTTATAGAAGTAGCAGATGTGCAAGCATTAACAGATAATTTTAACAATCCTGAAAAAGTAAAACAAAATGTTAGTCAAATTTTAATGGACGAGTTATCTGTTGGATTAGACCCTAACAAAGTAACATTTTTCTTACAATCACAAATTCCTGAAATTGCAGAACTTACAGTATATTACTCTAATTTAGTAACAATAGCAAGATTAGAAAGAAACCCAACTGTAAAAACAGAAATTGCCCAAAAAAGAAATCTATTTGGAGAAAGTGTTACATATGGATTTTTAGGTTATCCAGTAAGCCAAGCAGCAGATATAACTGCATTTGACGCAAAATATGTGCCAGCAGGAGAAGATCAAATACCTTTAATTGAACAATGTAGAGAAATTGTTAGAAAATTCAATAGCATATATGGTAAAACTCTGCGTGAGCCAGTTGTTGTACTAAGCTCAAATGGAAGAATAAAAGGTTTAGATGGAAATGAAAAAATGGGTAAATCATTAGGAAATGCACTATATTTATCTGATGATTTAGATACAATAAAAGAAAAAGTAATGTCAGCATTAACTGACCCAGCAAGAATAAAAAAAGATGATCCAGGACATCCAGATATATGTATGGTATACTATTATCATAAACTATTTACAGATAAAGAAGAATGTAAGAATATTTGTGAAGAGTGCAAAAAAGGTCAAAGAGGTTGTGTTGCTTGTAAAAAGCAATTGATAGAAAGCGTAAATAAAACTTTAGAACCAATTAGAAATAAAAGAAAGTATTATGAAGA
>CALXZS010000037.1 GCA_944393305.1 uncultured Clostridia bacterium
ATGCACCAATAAATACTAATACTGCAAAAGCCATTTTTAAAGCATCTACTGCATTTTCCACACTATCTCCTCCTTATCTCAATTTAAAGTGGTAATTTCTATTGATTTTAAGAAACCATTTGTCCAATATTCTGCCCCAAATTTTGTTTCATCATTTGCTTTATTGTTGTTTGATGAATTTACTGAATAATTTTTTCCAGATTTAATATCTGAATAATTTGTTATGTCTTTTCCATCTAGTCTTACGTATATCATATTGCCTAATTCTTCATCATTTGTTACTGCTTGTCTATTATTTGTTAAAACTTTTTGAATTAATGCTCTTACATTGGTTCCTGTTACTTTACTTCCAAAGTAAGTTTCATATTGCATATTACGCATGGTGTTATATTGTGATGTACTCATATACATTGCATTATTTGTAGCATTAGATACATTATTATATACCATCATGCCTAACATGATTATGAAAAATGCTATTAATATTATTCCTAAAATTATTAAGCATCTATATAGATTAACAACTGATGCACCTGTTAAAGTAAATTTTTTTGATACTATTGTCATTTGATTATTCTTTTTTATTTTTATGAATAAATATATTGAAAGAGATAATGCTATTATAAACATAAGCATTGCTAGTATGACTTTTACAATGAATTTTGTTTCTTCACTCATTATCTCCCTCCTGTATAAAAATATATTATGATGGATCTGATACTACAATTGTTTTTATAAAACCATTTTTCCAATAACCTTCATCTGCATCACCAAGAACTCCGCTAGTCCAAGTATCACTTTGAGCATCACTTTTTATTGATACATTATAAGTTTTTCCAGTTTTTATATCTGATGATGTAAGTATTTTTTCTCCACTACCCAAATCACCTGTTACAAAAATGTAATTTCCTAATTGATTATCATCAGCTGCTGCTGAATTATTATTTGCTGATACTTGAGTCAATAATGCTCTTACGTTGCTTCCTGAAACATTATTTCCGAAATATCCTTCAAAAGGTGAATTGTGTGCTTGTATTTCTTGTGCATCTAATGTACCTGATTGAGCTATTCCAGATACGTTATTGTAAATTATTACTCCTAAACCAACTATTAAGATTGAAATTAAAATTGCACCTGCGATTATTAGTGCTTTTGACGCGTTTTCCATAAAAAATTTCCTCCTTTGAATTTTATGTTTTTATATTTAAAGTTTTAAGTCTAAATTATAATTTAGACTAAACCTAATAACTAAATTATATTTCTTCAAAATACAAATAGCTGACATAATTTGTTTTATTATGATATTCTATTTTTGTGCATTTAAACTTAAAGTTAGCATATAATTTTATAAAGTTTTCTATTCCATTATTTGTTATACTTTCAGTTCTAAAAATATTTTCGCTATCTTTAAATTTTACTTCAATTATTATAGAATTTGTGTCATTTTCAAAGTAAAAACCTTTGTCATCTTTTTGTACTTTATTTTGTTCATTTTTATCTATTGACTTATTTATAATAGAAGCAAATTCATTTCCTGTAATTTCTTTATTATATATATCTGTGTATATTTTATTATTATCGCCTGCTTGAATATTATTTATTCTATAATTTGCATATACATAAGAAATACTACAAACAGCTACTATTACAATTATCGCCAAAATTATGTATTTTTTCATATATTTCCTCTTTGTTGCAATTATATCATTTACAAAATCTTAATGCAATATTTTTATCAATTTTTTCTTATAGTATTATATCCATTTAATAATGCATTTGCATAATCTGGATCAGTTATTGAATGAAAATGAATGCTTGTTACTAAACTTGTGCCTTCATTATATGTAATATCTGCATCTGTATTATTTGCTTTAATAGTAATTTCCCTGGTATCATCATTTATATCATCTATGTTGAATGCTGTTAAATTACAATAATAATATGTTGTGTTTCTGTTTGAATTCAAGAAACTATTTATATTTACATCTGGTCTTAACATAGTGCTACCATCTATTAAAACATCTACATAAAAGTCATCTCCTGGCTGTGCTTCATAATCTGAATTACTTTTATTTGCATAATTTATTAATGACGCAACATCTTGAGCACTTATATTTGCTCTTCCTGAGAAGTTTGTAAAATGCACATTAAATTGTCTAATTTCAGCTTCGCTAATTTGTGAATTTACATTCCTAGAATAATTTCCAAACTGAATTATCATATAGGAAGCTAATGAAAGAATTAAAACACCAATTAAAACTTCACCAGCTATTATTAATGCTTTAGATGCATTCTCCATTAGTTCCCTCCTTGTATAATAATTTTATTTTTTCTAACTTATTGGTTGTACTTGTTCAAATTCCATTCTTCTTACTCTGCCAAGTCCATTTGGATTGTTTCCAGTTCTGCTATCATATTCGTTATCATATATTACAGCAGTACATTCAAAATACATTTCTTTGAACATGTTTCTATTATTTGAACTTCCTTCTTTTTTCATAGCTTCATATATAACTTCAACATATTGTATCATATCATAATAGTCACCATAAACCATTTTGGGCTGTTCTGTTGTTTCTGTTGATAAAGGTAAATGTGAACCTGTATCCATTTTCATAATTATTTCAACTGGTGTATATCCATCTTCTTCTCTATATCTAGTATTGTAATCTCTAGCAAGATTTGCAAGAGAAATCATTTGATACCCTCTCACAGACCTTCTGTTGTATGCTTCAAATACAGAGTTAAATTCGGTTATTTGCTCCACTGCCTCTGCTTCTACTTGTGTAGTTCTAAAATTAGATAAATTATTATATCCCCACACAAGTAGCCCCACAATAAGCATTGCTAGTAACATTCCACCTGCAATTATTAAAGCTTTTGTTGCATTTTCCATATATATTTTTCCTTTCTTGCTTTGCTTTACAGGCATACATAGTTACGAAATTCTTTCAAACTATTTTACCTATCTATTATTGCATAGATGTCATTGTATTGAATGATGATGTCATACTTGTTAAACCTATAACAACTAATGGTACAACCAAGTATCCTACGAATATTCCAATTAGTGGAGTAAATCCAATAGCTCTTCCTATCATACCTTTCTTTGAAATTAATCTTTCGTTTGCTTCTTTTCTCTTGTCTTGATAGTATTCTCTATCTGTTTCTAATTCATCGAAAGCTTCTCTAATAGGAACTTTTTCAACTGCTGTTTGCAAACTTTCAACAATTCTAACTAATGGTTGGAATGAAATTTCTTCTTTCATGTCCTCTAAAGATTCCCAAGCACCACTTTCATAGTTATTCAAACACCTTGAAATTGGTTCTTTGAAAATATCTGCATATCTTTCCATCCATTCAAGTATCATTTCAACATCAACTCTTTCAAGTCTCATAAGCATTAATATGATTGTTTGATATTGCATTACTTCGTCTTCCATTGACATCTTTCTTATTATTACTTGGAATTTTAGTAATAATAGCGGAGCTGCATATCCTATAATTGCAAATACCATTGCCATTAATATTTCAAACCATTTTAAGTATTCAGAATTTACAACTTGCAGTTTTTCTAAAATTTGTTCTGCATTTGTTTGTATAACATCTTCATCACTATCTCTATAATATGTTGATCTTTCCATTTCATATTTAATATCATCTACTGTTGTATCTAACTGACCTCTAAACATATCTAAGAAATGATTATGAATTTCTGTTGTTTCCATTGCTTTTTCATAGTCTTTTCCATCCAGTTCTCCTATCAGGTCATAGTCTGTTGTCGGTTCATTATATATATAATCAATTTGAACTTTATGTAATGCTAAAAACATGACAATTGACAGTATGAAAACTGCAATTGCAGCTACTATTCTATTTATATACAGCCATTCAATTTTCTGCTTAGATGCTGCATCTTTTAATGCCTTTTTTATTTTTCTTCTATCTGCTGTACCATCTTTAGGTATAAACAAATCCACGAATTTCTTTACTGGCTTTATATTATATAATTTTGCTTGCCATGGATTTTGGTTGTTTTCTAATTTTGTATTTACTGCACCATTATCTTTTAATTTTCTAATTAATACATAACAGATAAGAGTTACAAGTAATATAATAATTTGTACAACCATTCCTTGTTTACCATTATAGAATGATTTTGTAAATGAGAAGTTACTTAAAGCCCATCCTTTTAAAGGCTCTAGCATTAGCATTGGAACTATTGAAATTATAGATAAACTTTGGAATGTATAATTTAATTTATCTCTTTTTAATATTTCCAATTGCATTTCTTGTGTTATATTGTCTAGGTTCTTTAAGTATAATGAAACTCCATCTACTTTTCTATCACCAAATTCTTGTGTTAAATATGATATTCCAGCAAATTCTTTCAAATAATTATTTGGAGCAACATCATAATATTTTTCAAGTTCTGTTTCTGGGTCTTCTGAGTTTAGTATATTATATATTTTTTCTGCTTGTCTTGAAATTTCAATATGTTCATCATCTTGTGCTGTTTGATATATAGCCTCTCCAACCATGTTTGTTTCGTGATATGAATGTCTCATAGCTGCGAAAAAATCTATTTGTTGGTTTAGCAAATTATTATCTATTTTATCAACCATACCATCTACTAAACTATCCACAATAAATAGCTCAAATACTAATATGATAAACATTACTAAGAAATTAGATTTGGTGAATAATATAACAATTATTGTTAGTGGTATAACAATAGCTAGTGCTTTTGTAAGTATTTTTGCTGTTTGAAGTCTTGTTAAATACTCATCATCTATATTTATTATTTCTAGTCTTCTTCTTAATTTTAATAGGTATCTTCTTAAAAAAGGTAGTTTTTGATATTTTACATATAACTTTTGATATAATATTTCTGAAGAAAATGTATTTTCTCTTGTACCTTTTCTAAGCTTTTCTATTCTTGCTACATCTGAACTTTGCAATCTTTTCCTAATTAATAGATAGGCAACAACTATTGCAAAAAACAAGAAAGCTATAACACCCATTATTATAATAATTGTATCATTTGACATTCAGAGTTACCTCCATTTTTACATCATTAATTTTCTCTTTCGCCTCTAGCATTGATTTTTTCTCCCCAAGTTCTTTGAACAAATTCTGAAAAATCTTTTGAATCTGTATCATCCATATTTAATATCATTTCTTTTAAGTTTTCATCTGAAATTTTGTTTGTTATAACATATTTTCCGTCTTGATATTCTAATATGTTTACATACTTAAATAATTCTTTATTTGTTTCTTTAGTATAATATCTTGTTGTATTATCTACAAATTTTTCAAATTTACCTTCGAATGTCTTTTCTTTTCTGTAATCAAATGTGTAATCATTAACATCTTCTACTGGTATACATTCTGTTATTCTTTCAACATATCTTTTTCCTTTAAAGTCTTTTGTTAAATGTATATCAAAGTTTAAAACTTGTACAACTTGCTCTTCTGCTGTTTTTTCATTTGTGAATACACCCGTTCTAAGCATTGAGTTACGAAGTGCTGTAACTAAGTTTGGAAATGTTTTAGCGTGGTGTGTAAATAATGTAAATTTAGAAGCAACCTGTGCTGCTTGTATCATCCAAGATGCTACGGGGTCTGTTGCAACCTCACCTATGATATTAACAGAACCATCAGTTTTTTTCTGAACATCTAGACCTTCTTGTCCAGATATTGTATCTGTTTCTCTAAATGTTAATATGTTTCTAGTTGGGTATATTTTTCTTAAATGAAGCTCGAATGCAGTTTCCTGAACACGGATGTTCATTGTTTCATATATGTTTTCTATCATACCCATAAGCATTGTTGTTTTACCACAACCTTGCTCACCAGTTATTGATATAATTCTTGCTCCTTTTACCAAATATTTTAGAAGTTCAATTGTTTCTGCACTTCCTTCTTCACCTTTAAACCATTGTTCAAGTGTTGAACGCTTTACGTCGAACTTTCTTACGAAGAATGCCCATGTTTCTGAGAAACTTGGTCTAACAACAACGACACGAGAACCATCTTTCATTTCATTGATTTTATAACCATTTGTATCTGAAAGCTGTCCTGGGTTATTGTATTTATATATGTTTTGGCATACTCTTTTTAGTTCAGCTTCTGTTCCAAATGATAGGAATGCTAGTCTAATTGATTTTCCTTGGAAGAATATCCATATACTATCACAAGCTCTTGGTACTTTATGTTCCATTACTTGAGAAAGGTAATTTGAATCTGTTTGAGCAACCTGACTTAGGAAACTTTCTGGCATACCAGATACACCACCTGAAATACCATCTATGTTCATATCTCTTACTTCATCAATTGAACTGTATCCTTTGTATTTTTGGTATATTCTTTGTACTATTACATTTAATTTATCATCAAATGTTAGTGTTAAGTTTTCTTTTTCGTATATTTCATTTATTTCTTCTGGTGTTATAACATATGAAGGTTTAGATTCTCCTGATGTATATTTTAATCTAGCCAAATCATATTTTTTTATAATTTGTGTTAATGCTTCATATCCGAAGTCTTTTTTATACATATATAATAAAATATCGAATTTATCTTGTGGTGTTAAAAGTGATGGTACATCGAAAGGAATTGCCTTAGATATATTTGTTTCATCTACACCATATTCTTGTGCTAGCAAATCATATATAAGCTCTTTAACATATTTTTTATCATTTACGTCACCATATGTACAACCTTTAAGAGCCTTTTTTAATTCATACTTTTTGCTTTTTCTTCTTTTTAATTCTTCTTCTGATAAACCCAAATCATATAGATTGACTTTTGTTATTTCATCTAATCTTTTCTTTACGAAATTCATCATCATATCTAATGTATAAGTTTTATCATCTACAACTATTTTTTCTTCTACTTTTGCTTCTTTATTTTTCTTTATTACTCTTAAAACTATCATTACTCCTACTGCTAATACAGCAAGAATTAAAATAAAATTCAGAAACATAATTTGGCTCCTTCCTTTGCTTAAATAGTTCCATTTAATTTTTCTTGTATTTTGTATTGTAAGTATTGAGTTGTTCCTCTAAGTTGGTTTATAAAATAGGTATCTTTATTATCATAACCTTTTATTTTTTGCACTTTTAAGAAATAATCTATTATTCTTCCTTCACCACACTCATCTGCAAATAATATATTGTATGGTACTATCATTGGTATTTGTTTTTCTTTCAAATATCTTGCAACATTTTTATTTGAATATTTTGAATTTGGATTGTATTTTCCAAGCATTAACAATACGCTACTTTTTCTATAAAAACCTACTTCATTTTTTAGTTTCATAAAATTGTTTATTGATGACATTGATTGCAGTAAATTTACTACGACAATATCTGATATATTCAGCATATTAGCTCTATCTTCTTTTGCAATTTTTCCACTTAAATCTACTAATACCATATCATATGTTTCATTTGCAATCTCTGCAATTTGTGAAAAGTTTTTAGCCATATTTAGGTATTGTGCATAGTTTGGTGTTTTTGGAGCTTCCAGAACATCTAGTCTTTCACTTAAAACTGGCTTTGTATAGCTTTTAATTATATCTCCAGAAAGTTTATTACTTGATAAAGCTCTTACTAATCCCTCTATACCATTTGAAATATCTAAAACATTTTGTTTTGCAAAAATACTTTTTCTTTTGTTAGGATTCCAAAAACAATTTTCTAGTGTTCTATCAGCATAATCTGTTGAGAACAAAAGTATTTTGTAGTTATGCTCAATAGCCATAGCAGTTGCAATGGCTGCTATGGATATTGTTTGTCCTGTTTCTTTTAAATCTTCGCTAACAAATGTTATTATAGACATTCTCTAAACCTTTCTATTAATTAATCTTCTTATTGAACTTTGGTCTATTATTCCTTCCAAAATTAATGAAACAATATATTCTAGACCATCTTTGTATGTTGAACTATAATCTTTAATATTTATTTGTTTTATTAATTGATTTGTTAAAGTAACTTCTCTGTCTGAATCTGTATCTGGAAATAGTATTTTATTTTCATTCCATGTTACAGGATAATCTTTTAAAATATAATCTAAGTAGTCATCGTGATTTTTATTTTCCATGTCTGATGATATTACTATCTTTGTTAAGTTTATTGGCGCTTGTACAACTGAAAGTATTTCTAAGCTTCTTTGCAATTCAAACTCATCATATGATGTTACAAAGAAGTTTATTTTTGAATTTTGAACCATAAATGAACTCATAGTTTGTGGATTGTCTGTATCTACAAGTACCACATCGTAGTCTAAGTTGGTTTTTCCTAAGTAGCTTGCTATATTCATATAGTTCATAAAACCAACTGCTACATCTATCCCATCATATTCACTTACATAAGCTGGAGTGGACGATATTTTAGGAATTACATATCTTAGTCTTTGCATAATAGTTGCGTCAACTATTAATACATTTTTATTTAATTTTGAAATTATTTTAGCTATATTAAGTAGTAAATCCTTTTTATCGTACGCTCCTATAAAACCTATTTGTTCCAAAACATTATTTCCTTTCTCTACTACTATTGACCACTAATAGCATCTAGATAGCTTTGTCTTTCTTGTTCTTGTGTTGTGATTTCTTGTGTTGTTCCTGATTCTACTGCTGAATCTCTTTCTTGTTGATCCATTGTATTTAATTGATCAGTTATATTGTTTCTATTTCCTGCGTTACTATTATATCTTTCATTTAATGCTTGTTTAGCTTCATTTACTATATTAGGATTGCTGTAAATTAAGTTTTGTACATCTGTATTTGGTACATAATTTGCTACTGCTTCTGATTGAAGTCCTGGTTCTACATATCTTGTTACATATAGCATACTTCCAGCAATTTGATAAGATTCTACTATTGCATTACTCATCATTAATATTTCTTCTTCATTTAGATTCATTGAAACTGTATTAATTGATGGTATTCCTGCTTCATCTAATACTGTTATTGTTTTTTTAGAAACTACTATATAATCTGTTCCATCTGGCATTCTTAATCTAACATCTACAATGTCGTCTGTTTCTAAGTCTGCTGGTAAAGATAATACATTATATTCTTGTTTTCTTGTTGTATCATCTGTAAGCTCATTACTTTCAGCTATAAGTTCACTTGTTAGCACTGTATTAGCATATAAATCAACTTTTGCTATTACTGGGCTACCACTTATTATTATTGATTGTGGTGTACCATTTACATTTATTGTTCCTGTTTGGTAATCACTAGTTGTTAATTGATATTGCTGACCATTTATAACAACTGCTAAAGCTGGATTTCCATTTTGGTCTTGCCCACTTATAATTTGATTTCCATCTTGGTCTCTTAGATAATAATTACCTACATTACTTACTGCATTTGATGGAATCATTGTGCTTTCTAGCTCTTTTGATACCATCATATCTGCTGTTATAACTTGTCCAGATTTAACATCTTGATTTAATACATAAATTGTTGTTAATGTAGCTAATCTTTCTTGCTCTTCTCTATTCATATTGATAATTTGTATTACTAAAATAGCAACTGCTATTATTCCTATAAGTCCTGCTACCACTATTCCTTTTATGAAAGATCCACGTGCCTTTCTTTCCAATGGATTCATTGTTGCCATTGCTAATTCCTCCTTAATATCATTTTTTTACTATTGTTTATTTTATATCATGACAGGCTAATAAACAATATGTTTTTCAATTATTACTTTTTTTTAATATT
>CALXZS010000038.1 GCA_944393305.1 uncultured Clostridia bacterium
AGTTCCATTGTTCCTCCTGCCTTTTATTTTTATATGCGAAAGAATGTATATTAAAATTTAAGTAAATTATTTAAACTATGAATTGTAACCTCATAAAATTAATCAAAAATTGCTACTGCTGTTGCTATGGCATATTCTTTTATATGGGATAAACTTAAATCTATATCTACATTCATATTTATATTCACATAAGGTCTACCATTTATATCATTTAATATTTCTGCATCTTTCCAGCCTATATCAAATTTATTTTCTAAATTTTTAGATATTGCTTTAAAGATTGCCTCTTTTGCAGCAAATCTTGCAGCGTAATGTTGATACTTCATTACATTTTTAGATTCACAATATTCTATTTCTTTTTCAGTGAATACTCTATTTAAAAATTTATCTCCTAAACTTTCTATACTTTCCTGTATTCTTTTAACTTCAATTATATCATTTCCAACATATATTTTCATATTAAGCAATCCAATTTCCTAAATTTATTGTTCCTATAATTATTAATACAATCAATAAGATTATTGTTATTCTAAACATACTATCATGACTATCTAATCTACTATTTTTATAAAATAAATCGAACTTGTTTTCAACTGATATATATAATTTTTCTATTGCAAGTTTTTCTTCCCATTCGTCTATTTTTTTGTTTTCTATACTATTATCTGTCATTCTTTTTGTGTAAATATCTTGCACAAAATCTACAAACATTTTTCTATTTTTGTTAAATAGTTCTTTATTTTCCATAATTTTATCTAGTTTATTTAAAAATACAAATTTATATAATACTAGAATATAACTATATAATTCTATTTCTTCTGCTTCTATTTTATATGTTTTAGATTTATCTATATTTATTTCTTCAATATTTTGTAAATAGTCACACTCTATAATGTTTTTTTCTATTTTATCACCTATAATAAATCCTATACCTGTTGAAAAGCATACTATTTGTGTATCATCTTTTTCAAAAATGGTACATTTATAATTATTGCAAATTGCAGATTGCATTTCTATATCCATTTTCGAAAAATCTTTGGCATCTTTTATATTAAATGCCCAAAACATGTAATCACGAATTGCTGGAAGAAAATATTTATATATTTTACTATCAGTTCTTTTATTCCATATTTTGATTTTATAGCCTGCTATTAGTATTTTTTGATAAAATTCATGATAATTTTTTACATTTATCAAAATAGGTTTTATTTTATATTTTTCTATCATTTGTTTTCCTTTCACCTCTATTCATTTTCATCTGTATAATAATTTGCATTTAAATCTGGTGCTAAGTGCCATTTTCCAATAAAGCTTATTACGGTATTTTGAGCTAATTCATATGATGGAGTTACTACCACTTTTCCGGTTTGGTCAATTGCTCCCCATTTTCCATTTTGTTTTACTGCAACATAACCATAATCATTTTGTTCAGTAGCATCATCATAAATATAATCAACTATAACTACTCCATTTTTGTCAACAAAACCATATTTTCCATTTTGTTTTGATAAGAATAATGTATTAGTTGTAAATATTTCTTGTGAAGTTTTTTCTTCTAATCTAAAGTTATAGTATTTATAATCATCATCCACTCTAACTTTTACATATCCATCACTTGAATTTATTTCTGAAACTATTCCTGTAACCTTAACTTCAAAGTTTGTATTTAATAAATCTGTTTTTCCATCTTCTCTATCTGCTTCTATGAAGTTTTCATCTTTCATATATATCATGTTTGTATAACTAAAATCTACTATTGTTTCATTAGATAGGTTTATAACACCATATTTTCCATCTTTTCTTGCTATGTAGTTTTCACCTGAAATATATGATAAATCTTCATATGTAGGTTCAATTTTAGTTTCTCCATCTACTGTAATTACTCCATAATTATTTCCATTCATTATGATGATATTATTTCCATCAATACTTTTTACATTATCAAATCCACTTTCTGCTTTTGTTTCTCCATTTGA
Source organism: uncultured Clostridia bacterium (assembly GCA_944393305.1). GTDB lineage: Bacteria > Bacillota > Clostridia > TANB77 > CAG-508 > CAG-793. The sequence continues at coordinate 1,977 of CALXZS010000038.1, forward strand.
ATTTATAACTTTTAAACTTCCATTTTCTCTTACTACATATAATTCATTTCCATACACATTTAATATTTCTGAATATTTACATTCTAAAACCTGTCTTTTATTATAATTTATCAATCCATAATTTCCATTTTCATCTCTTACAACATATCCATCTTCATATCTATTAGTTAATGGTGTTATTTCTGTATATGAATTTTCAATTATAACATTACCACTGTTATCTACTAAGCCATATTTTCCATCTTTAACTGTAACTATACTATTTCTTACTCCATGAAGTGGTGTTAATGAATCATACTCACATGCTAATAATTCTGTTCCTGAAAAGTTTATTAAACCATATTTACCGCCTTTTGATACTTTTAAAGCATTTGTATCATAGCTTACAATATTGCTACTATCTATATTTTGTAATGCTTCTACTTTATCATACCCAGTAAATAGTTCATTAGACTTATCATCTATTGCTTTTGAATCATATGTATTATTACTTAAATCTACATTTGATTGATATATAAATACTGCTTTTGTTGGGTCTGGAATTGTTATCATATCATCATATGTAGGCTCTATAATGGTTTCTCCTTTAGAATTTATTACTCCCCATTTTCCACCAGAATAAACTGTTAAATATGAATTTGTTACTACTTTTTCTTCTGTTTCTGAACTAGGAGTTGCAAATCTAAATATTAGCACTATGCACATAATTATAACTATTAGTAAAATTAAAACTGCAAAAACTTTTTTTATATTTAATTTTGGCTCTCCATCGTATCTTCTACCACGCCTTGACATTCTTACCTCCAATTATATTTATTCCTAATATAATATATCAGTTTTGTGGCAATTTTTCAATAGTTTTAGAAAAAGTAATATTTTAAAAGACAACTAATTATTTTATTAGTTGCCTTTTTTATTTTATTGTCTATCTATTGCTTTTCCAAACATTGATTTAGCTATTCCACCAATTACAGGTAATTCTGGATTTTCAGCATTATTCGATTTTATTATTCCAAAGATAATACCAATAATATATACTACCCATAAAGCAGTGCTTAACAATGGTATATAGATTGGAAGTAAACTATATATTAAATAAATAATACAATATCCTCCAGACAAAACTATTGCTTGAGCAGCATGGAATCTAGTTTCTCTTGTCGAATCTTTTATGCCAAATAAAACAATTAGTCCTCCTATCCATCCAAAAATATATGCTAATATAACTTTTCCTTTTTCACTCATCATTATCATCCTTTCATTTTAAATATAATCATTATTATTCCGATTACAATAAATATAATTCCACCAACTAATGCCATCGTTGATTTTTGTTTTGATGTATTTACTAAATCTTCTTCTGATTTAGTTGTTATTATAAATGGTTTCTTTTCATCTCTTGGTTTGCCTATATGAATTTGATTGCCTTCTTTAAAAGCTTCTCCTATTACATATAATGATTGATTTTCATTTATAGTTTTCTCAACCATTTTAAAACCTAATGTTTCTGCTCCAAACCTTCCAAAATTAAATGAATTAAAATATCTATAATGTCCTAAATTTGACTTTGGCTCAAACCTATCCCAAGATTTTGGTATATCTAAATCACATCCAGATGCAGTTACTTCAAGAGCAACAGGAGTTTGAGAACTATTATCTTTTAATAGAACATATTGACTAGATTTTTCATTAGATATTGGAATTTCTTGTTTTCTAACTCTTGTTCTCATCATTCCGTTGCTATCTCTATAATTTTCAGTTACTTGAGTAACCTGTATTAATTTTGATTCACAGTATACAACTTTTTTATCTGAAAACGGAGTTACCACTAAATTATCTGATACAGGAATTCCTTTTAATTCAACAAATTCCCTATATTCGTTACCCAATCCACTATTTTCCATTTGTGTAAACATATCATTTAATTCTGCTATTGTTTTTGTTTTCAAATATTTTATTTCAGTAATATCTTCTAATAATTTTGGTCTTAAATAAAATATTAATGCTAAACCTACTCCTGCTAAAAGTAATGCTATTATTACTTCCATTTTATCCTCCTAATTATTGTTCATTTCTTGCTTTAATTTCTCAAGTTCACTATTTACAGCATTTTCTTTATCCATTTTTGCAAATGGATCTTCTGTATTTTGTACACCTGAAACTTGTGAAAAAGCATCTGCTTGAGACTCTTTTGCTTCAATTTTTTGCTCCATTTTATCCATTTTTGCAAAAGCACTACTACTGTCTAGATTTCCTAATGTTTTAGCCATTTGAGATTTTGCATCTGCCATTTTACTTCTAGCAACTAACATTGCTTGTTTACTTCTTGCTTCTTCTAATTTTTGTTTTAAAACATCAATTTGAGATTTTATTTCATTTACTTGTGCTTCCATAGAATTACACATTTCTTGATATTGAACAACCATTTTATCTTGATTTACTTTATTTTCTAATGCTTTTTTTGCTAATTCTTCATTTCCACTTGCTAAACAAGTTTTAGCTTTTTCTTGCCAACTATTTGATTGTTCTTGTGCATTAGCCAATTGTTTTTTTACTTGGTTAAGACTTCCCATCGCTGTTCCTAAGCCTTGTGTCGCGTCACTTAATTGTTCTTCCATATCTATTATTATTTGTTTTACCATTTTTTCTGGGTCTTCTGCTTTATCTATTAAATCATTTATATTTGCTCTTAATAAATCCCCTATTCTTTCAAATATTGCCATTTTTCATTTCTCCTCTCATACTTTATTCTCTTTTTTTAAATAATGTTTTTAATAATAAACCTGTGCCTGCTGCTGACATACCAATTATTAATATGTATTCATACATCGAAGTTGCCATAAAATTAATTTGAATACTCATAATTATTGTTAATACTATAAACACTACTCCTAATACAATAATTACTTTTGCCACAATAGACTTTGGATTACAAAATCTCCATATTATGCCTATGATTAGTGGTATAGTAACTAATCCTGATGAAATGTCAAATCCCCATAAACTCCATGAATACCAAGCACTTCTAACCACAACTCTTTTACTAAGTAAAAATAAACCTGCACCAAGTAAAATAATTCCTATAAAAAATTGTAATAATTCATTTTTTCCTGATACAACTTTATCTTTGTTGTTATTCATTAAATTATTGTTTTCCATTGTACACTATTTCTTCCCCCCTTTTTCGACATTTTTCTTAATAATACCATTCGATTTTAAAAAAGTAAATACTTTTTTCATTATATTTTGTTGTTTTTTATTCTTTTTTTATAGTATAGTATGTTTTGTTAGATTTTAATACATAATATAATTTATATACGGAGGAAAATTTAATGGAATATAATAAAAATGATATTGCTAATTACATTGGTATGCAGATTTATAAAATAAGAAAAAAAAACAAATTATCAAGAGAACAATTTGCTGAAAAAACTGACTTATCACCTAATTACATTTATGAAATGGAAAAAGGGAAGAGTATTCCTGGTTGTATCGCTCTTATCAATATTTGCAATGCCTTTAATATTGCTCCTTCTGCTATTTTAGGTAAATATTTAAATATAAATGTTAACACTGCCTCTGAATTAATAAACAGTAATTTTGAAATTTTATCTAACTATGATAAAAATTTAGTTATAGATGTGATAAACTTTTTAGCAGACAGAAGTAAATAAAAAAGACTATGTGAATTGTAACGTATTAAGCTGTTTTTGGGAGGTGTCCCCAAAAACAGCTTTTTTTATATTTTTTTATTCACTTTAAATGCTATTACGCTCATATCATCTCTAGCTTTTCCAAAATCATTATCTATTGCTTCATGAAGTATAATATCTGCTATTCTTTCTGGACTATCTGTTTGTATTTCTTCTAGTAAGTATTTTACCCATAATTCTTTATTAGCATATTCTTTATTTGATTCAATTATTCCATCACTGCATATAACAACAATATCTCCGTTTTCTAAGTCTTTATCATATGTATCAACACTAATATTGTTTATTATACCTGTTGGCAAAGATTCTGATTTTATAAGTGTTACATTTTTATTTTTCTTTATATATGTTGGACAAGCACCATTTTTTAGAATTTCCATTTTTCCATCATATAAATCTAATATTTCTATATCTAATGTAGCATACATTTCTTCTTTATTTGCATTCATAATTGCTGCATTTATTAAATTGATAGAGGTCTCTTTATCAAAACCTGAGCTAAGTAGTCTTTCTAACATACTAATTGCAATTTTACTATTTCTTCTTGCGTCTGTACCAGAACCCATTCCATCACTTATTGCTAAAAGATATTTTCCATCTGCAAGTCTTAGTCTTGAAATATTATCTCCTGATACAATTGAATCATCTTTTTTAGCTCTTGCTATACCTGTTTGTATGATATATCTATCATCTGATATATATGTATATGCACATATATTTTTATTAAGTCTTATTCCGCATTTTTGTTCTTGAAGAATAAAATCATCATCTAATACATTTGCAATAGCTTTTTCTATTGGTTTAATTGGACATTTCTTTCCATTATCATTATCACAAATGTCTGTAAAAACATTTACTATATATCTACCATTTTTTTCTTTTTTAATATTGACATCTTTTACATTTACGCTTTTTTCCGAAAGTAAAAGTTTTATTTTATTTTTTTCTTCTCCAAAGTCTTCTGTTTTTTCTTCCATTCCCTTTGCTATGTCTTTTATGGCATTTGAAACTGTTTTTAATTGTATTGACATATTCTTATTATTTTCATCTAATTTTTTCTGCCAAATAAAATTATTTTTACTTATTCTATATGCCATATTTATGGCTTTTATCATGTCTCTTATTTCTTGAAGTTCTGATTCTTTAGCACTTGTGCTTTCTGAATTCATTAAATAAATATTATGTTTTGCAAATATGCTTACTATTCCATTTTCAGTCATTACACCATTTTCAAGTAAATTATTTAATATATCTTCTATTATATTTCCTTCATTATTGTATATATCATCATATAAAGTATTTCCTTCTAAGCCATCTAAGCTATTTAATAACTCATCTTCAAATAACTCTAAATTCTTTTCATATGACTCATTTTGTTTATAACTATTAGCCATTTCTGAAATTGTTTTAGAAATACTTGTTAATTTAGAAAGTGTTTCTTGGCTTTCTTCTAAATTTCTACCCGCTTCTGGCAATAACTTTGTATCTGGTATTACATCTTCTATACTTATTTTTGCTTTTTTAGGAACAAACAATAAACCAACAGCAGCAATTAATATTTCTTGGAATAAAATTATATTATTTACTCCTCCATTTGCTGCATATGCTACTGCAATATTGCCTAACACAAATCCAACAATAACACCTATTTTTCCAAATTTATTAAGAAGTCCTGCTATCATACCTGAAATGGCAAAAGCTGCAATTAATACTTCTTCTGCTCCTCCAATGATACTAAGTACAACTCCTACTGTAATTCCACTTGTGGCTCCTACTAATATTCCATTTCTCCATCCTAGATATAATACTATAAAAATACATATTATATTTTTTAGTGAGAAAGAAAATACACTTAAGTCACCAAGTGCTGATACTGCAATTGCAATTAGTAAGCTGGCACCTATTACTTCTTCTACTGAAAAAACTTTTTTTATTCCAAATTCACTTATTACTGAAATTGAATTTACGAATATTTTATAAAATATATATGTTGTTATACTAATCATAATTGCTGTTAGCAAGTCATAAAAATAAAAACCTGTGAATAATATGTATATAAATTGAACTAGAAAAATTGAAAGTGCTAACCTTCCTCCAATTTTCACTCTTTCATTTGCATCTACGGCATTTCTTTTAGGTTTGGTTATTATGACTGATAATAGCACTAGCAAAGAACTTACAATATAAATTAGTAAACCATTTATTCCAAAACTTATACCTGTTCCTATTAAGCTAGTAATATAAACCATAAATAAAGGTAGACCTCTACTTATACTAGCTGAAGCTAATGCTATTCCAAATGGTGCTATTATTGCCCCATCTCCAAAGCCTACCATTGAAACCAATAAGCTTATTACATATACAGCAATGTTTTGTTTAGTAAATATTTTTTTAGCTACACCTATGTAGTCTTTTTGCTTTTCTTTTTGTACTTCTTCTTCATATCCTAATTCTCTTGAAATATTTTGCAACATCCTTCACACCTCTTACTTTTTTAATTTACAACTATTTTAATACCTGTCCATTGATTTTTTTGTCAAAATTAGTCTTTAAATTTAAAAAAGTATATTACATATTGTGATATATTTTTACTTATTTTACCCTAAATTTACTAAAAAGACAATATGTTTACAAGAAAGTTTATTATTTAGGGCTTTAATGCTGTAATTGGCACTACATACACTCCATCTGGTCTTTTATATGCTGCATTTGAAAGACCGCATATTACACAAAGCACAGATGGTGCTTTTCCATTTTCTTTTTCTATTTCTTTTTTTATATTTAATAGGTTCTTTGCAGCTGAATCAATTTTATTAGCTCCTAATTTTATCTCAAATGCACACCACTTACCATTCTCCAACTCAATTACACTATCTATTTCTCTATCTTGATAGTCTTGATAATGATAGCAATGAGCATTAAAACTATCAGCATATATTTTCAAATCTCTTTCAACCATTGCTTCGAATAAAAAGCCAAAAGTCTCTAAATCATTAATTAATTTTTCTTCTTCTTTTATATTTAATAATGAGCATGCTATTGATGGATCGGCAAAATGTCTTTTTTCCGATTGTTTTACCCTTATAGAAGAGCGAATATTAATTCCAAAAGGTTCATCATTGTCTAGTAGAAATATTTTATTTAATGCGTTCAAATATGAAGCTACTGTATCTATATCAATATCTTCATTATCTATTTCTTTTATATCATCTTTTAGTCTTTTATTAGATACTGTTGTACTCTCATTTCTAGCTAGGGACTTTAATAATAATTTAACTTTGTGTTTGTCTCTATTTATACCATCTAATCTATTTAAGTCATCATCTATAATTAATTTTATATACTCTCCTATTGCTTCGCTAGAATCTTTTGGTGTATAAGATAAATTTCCTGGCCACCCTCCTTTAATTACCAATCCTGCAAGATACTTTAAATCAACTTCTCCTGTCATTTTTTCTTCAAAATTATCATTACATAATTCTTTAAGTGATACTTCTCCTGTTGAATTACCTGATTCATACAAGCTCATTGTTCTTAGATATATTTTTCCATATCTTCCTGCACCACTATGTGAAATTCCTTCTCTTGTTGGGGTAGAAGAACCAGTTAATATATATTGACCTTTAAGACCAGTTTTATCAACATCTAATCTTATTTCATCCCACAAATTTGTAGCTTCTTGCCATTCATCAATAAGTCTTGGTTTTTCTCCTTGTAAAATTAATGCTGGAGATATTTTAGCTAATTCTACATTATTAGATTTTCCACCTGTTGTTTTATGCAAAAGTATCTCACTATTAGAATGATATCTACCTGCCCATGTTTTACCACAATATTTTGGACCTTCTATACATACTGCTCCAAATAATTTTAAATAGTGTTCTATTTTGTCATCAATAATTCTTTTTTTATAATTTTTAATATTCATTATGATCTCCCGTTCACAACTTTTCTATATTTATTTTACTCCATTCCGTGATTTTTGTCAATTTCATTCCGTGATATTTTGCATTTTCATTCCGTGATTTTTTCAGTTTTCAAT
>CALXZS010000039.1 GCA_944393305.1 uncultured Clostridia bacterium
ATATGCTAGTATTGAAGATAGCATATTTGCTCTTGAAGAAATACCTGAAATACAGGCATATTCTAAAAATTTTGATGAGGAATTACCAACAGAACCAAAGAAAATATATATACCTAAAATGATACATCCTTGGAAAAGAGAATCATTTGAAAAATTTGCACAAAAACAAATTGAAAGATTAAAAAAAGAACTTGAAAAAGTTTCCTAAAATTTAGCCCTAAAAACTAAATTTTTAGGGCTTATGTTAAAAAAATTTTGGGACATTTTCAAATTTCATTGACAGTAGGATGTTTTGGGGGACACCTCCCAAAAACAGCTTAATATAGTTTTTTATTTATAATAAATTTATGATATATATAATATAGGAGATAAGTTATGGTTAATTTAGTCTGTTTTGATTTTGGAATACGTTGTATGAAAATATTTCTAATAATTCAAAAAAGAATATACATATAATTTAATTTCTGAAGCTATTATTAAATACCTATCTATTCTAGATAATGATGTGATAATTTTTTTGAAATTTTTGCAAAGAAAAAAATGTAACATCATCTTCGATTGGTAATAAGTCATATCATACATTATTCATATGTAATTGTTTTGTTATAACTTCTAAAGAAGCTTTAGAAGCAATATATGAAGCGGTATTAGCGTTAACTCTTTCTGTTAAATTCGAAGAGACTGCTATTATAATTCCATTATTTATTTTTTTATTTCTTCATATTCTTTTGAGTGTACTAATTTTACTTCTGGTGGATTTTTATTATATTTCCACCATTCTTCAATCCATGGTAGTTCTCCAAATTTCTCTACTAATTCTGTTTTTACTAACACTCTTAATGGTTTAGCATTTTTAATAATATCTTCTAATGTTTGACTTTTTAAGCATGCTTCACTTAATGTAACACATTCCTGTACCTTTTCTCCAAGCATGCCCACTTGTTTTCCTAACCATTTATTATATGCATATGGAGACTCGTGTACAATACTCATTGTTTGCAATGCTGCTTTTACCATTTCTGTGTTTGATATTCTAGCACCTATTTCAATACCTCTTTTAGCGGTCGAAACGGCATCTATTCTTCTAACTGCATATGTAACGAAATGATATTTGGCTAATTCTTCTAAATTATTTTTAAACAAGTTACTATATTCGTCAATCATTTCTTGAATATTTTGTGGATCTTGAATATTAAGACAATTATTATAAATCCATGTATATAAGCAATCTCCTTGTTCGATTTTACTTAATCTATCTTTCAGCCATTGCCTGCTACGTATTTGTCCAAAAATATTTGGTACATGTTCATTATCATCTATTACATGATCATCTCCATAAACTTCACTAAATTTTTTATAATCTTCATCTGATAAAATTAAATGTAAATCCCAATCCGCTTTTGGATCAAATCCTTCTTTTATTCCCCAACCTGTTGATCCACTTAAAAAAATAGAAACTCTATCTTTTAATTTATTTGGAAATACCTCTTCACTAATCTTTTGTATGTATTCTCTAATATCTTGTTTAATTTGTTCTGATTGTTCCTTATCCATTTTAAACCTCCATATTTGTAATTGCTCATCTAGTAAGTATACCGTTTTTTATTCAATCTCATATTTTGCTTATATTCACATTTTAAAGGATTATCTATGTTTTTTCAATATATTTTGGATAAAAATTATGTAGGCTATTTTTATATTTTGCCTACATAAATTTTACACTAACGTTTTTGGGGACACCTCCCAAAAACAGCTTCACATTTTACGTTACCATTCACAGCTTTAATTTTATTTTTTACTTTAATATATGTTTTAAAACATTTCAAGTGAGCTTATGCGATGTAGGAGCGCAGTAGGTAGTGCGAACGCTGAGCGAAACGAACCGCTAAGTGAAATGTGAAAGAATGTATATTAAAGTTTAAGCAATTTATTTAAAATGTAAATGGTAACCTTTTTTCAAAAAAGGACCGTCCCAAATCCAAAATTCTCTTGATAATTTTTACCTTTTGATGTAAAATACATAAATAAACCATAGAGATTGGAGAGTATAATGAATAATAAATTATATGATGGTCAAAAATTAAACGATTTCCGTGAATTAGTTAATCTTTACAAAACAAAATACAAAGAACTTATTGCATTTGAATACAAAGAAACACCAGATTCTGAAGAATATATAAAAATAACATATGAACAATTTGCTAAAGATATTGAAGATTTAGCATGTAGTCTTTTAAAACAAGATTGCAGTAGAATTGCTCTTATTGCAGACAACAGATATGAATGGTGTGTTAGCTATTTAGCCATTACAACCGCTGGATTAGTTGTTGTCCCTTTGGATAAATCTTTACCGGGAAATGAAATTAAAGATTTATTAAAAAGAAGTGAATCTGATGGAGTTATATTTAGTGATAAATATTTAGACATTATGAAAGAGGCAAAATGTGAAGTAAAAATTTGCATGGACTTTAAGAAGGATAAAGATGGCATTTTATCTTATTCTAAATTATTGAAAGATGGAAAAAACACTGATCATTCTGAATATAATAATATTTCTTTGAATAATAAAGATATGAGCATTATTTTATTTACCTCTGGTACGACTAATATTTCTAAAGCTGTAATGCTTTCTCAATATGCTATTTGTATGGATTTATATGCACTTAGTCAAATGATTGAAATTACAACAGAAGATAAATTTTTATCTTTTTTGCCACTTCATCATACATTTGAAAGTACAACAACATTTCTTTTTGGAACTTCATGTGGCATAACAATAGCTATTTGTGATGGCTTGAAATATATTCAAAAGAACTTAGTCGAATATCATGTAACTGGATTTGTATGTGTTCCTTTAATGCTTGAAATAATGTATAAAAAAATATTAAAAACAATAAAAGAACAGAAAAAAACAACTATTGTAAATATTATGAGAGTTTTATTTAGACATGCAAATATTGAAACAAAAAGAAAAGTTTTTTTTTTTTTTTTAGATGGACTTGGTGGAAAGTTAAAAACAATTATAGCTGGTGGTGCTCCAATGGATAAAGAAACTATAAAAGGTTATAATGATTTTGGTTTTGATGTTCATCAAGGTTATGGACTTACTGAAACTGCTCCTGTTCTTGCAGGTGAAAATAGTTTTTATAAAAAAACTGGTTCTGTTGGCTTTCCACTTCCTACTATTGAAATTAAAATTGATAAACCAGATAAAAACGGAATTGGTGAAATAATAGCTAAAACTCCAGCAATTATGTTGGGTTATTATAAAAATGAAAAAGCAACTAAAGAAGTTATTAAAAATGGATATTTCCATACTGGTGATTTAGGTTATATAGATGATGATGGATTTTTATTTATCACTGGCAGAAAAAAAGATATGATTGTTTTAAAAAATGGTAAGAAAATCTTTCCTGAAGAACTTGAAATATTAATAAACAAACTTCCTTATGTTACAGAAAGTATGGTTTTTGGTTCTTTAGATGATTCAAAAGCAGATAGAAATACTGATATAACTCTTTGCGCTAAAATTATATATAATGAGGAAGAATTGAAAAAGGTTTTTCCTAATATTAAAGATAATGAATATTGTGATAAAATTTGGGAAGATATTAAAACAAAGATTAATAAACAAATGCCAGCATATAAATATATAAGAAGAATTATTATATCAACTGAACCTCTAATAAAAACTACAACTCAAAAGATTAAGAGAAATGAGGAGTTAAAGAAAATTAAAGATGAAGAAGAACATTAATTATATAATAAGTGGAACAATAAATCCATAATATACATTTTTTATATGAATTAATTATAATTCTATAACTTATTATTATTTAAACGTCAATATATATTCTTCCACATTTCACGGCGCGGGTCGCTCGTATATACTCGCTCCAGCTTGCACGCTACACTCCGCTCCTACGTCGCATACGCTCGCTGAAATGTTTTAGAACATATATTGACGTTTATATATAACTAAGAATTTTAACAATTTCTCACAATTTTTCTCTACTTTTCCTATACTCTCCCAAAAATATGTTTTCTTGTCATTTCTAATAGTCCCAATTTTGTAAATTCCATCACTTGTACTTTTGATCTATCTTCTTTTGTACATTCAATCATATAATTTCTTACCTGTTCCATATCTTCGGTATTTTCCATATCTATATAGTCAATAATTATGATTCCACCAATATCTCTAAGTCTTATTTGTTTTGCAATTTCTTTTGTAGCTTCTAAATTTACCTTTAATACTGTTTTTTCTAAATCTCTTTTTCCTGTAAATTTACCAGAATTAACATCAATTGCAGTAAGTGCTTCTGTTTTATCAATAGTGATAAAGCCTCCACATTTAAGCCAAATCTTTCTATTAGGTTCTATTTTATTATTTACTCCAAATTTTTCTAATGGCTTTTCTACAATCTCAATTTTATCTTCTATATCAACATAGTTATCCTTTATTTCCTTAACATTTGTATATATTTTTTCTAAATCATTTTCTGCTAAATCTGTAATTATTTTTCCAACCATTCCAGAATTATCAAATATGCGTACTGGAGCCATCTTCTTATCTTTTACAGCCTCTACATTTTTTAAAACTCCATTCCAAATTTTCATCAGCATTTTTATTTCATTTTGAATTTCTTCCTTTTGTCTACCATTTGCAGCAGTTCTAATTATTATTCCATATTTCTTTGGCAAAATCTCTTTTACAATTGCTTTTAATCTTTCTTTTTCATTTTCATCTTGTATTTTTTGTGAGACTGTAATAAATTTTGAATATGGCATAAATATTACAAATTTACCATTTATCTTAATATCCTTTGTTACTCTAGGACCTTTTTGCTCATTACAATCTCTTTTTACTTGAACTAATACTTCTTCACCTGATTTTATTATATCTTTTATATTCACTTTTGAAGTATCTTCTAATGAATTTCCAGTAACATTACTTGCTTTAGGAATTATATCTTTTATATGTACTAAAGCATTTTTACTTTCTCCAATATCTATAAAAGCTGATTGCATTCCTGTTATTATATTTCTCACTTTTCCAAGATAAATATTGCCTTCTAGTCTTTTTTCACTCAATTTTTCATTATATACTTCTACTAAATCTCCATTTTGTACTACTGCTATGGTAATTTTTTCTTCATCTCTATTTATTAAAATCTTATACATTTCATCCTCTTTTAATTAAATTTATTCATTGCATTGTCTATTCCATTTTTTAAAATTTCAGGAATAGATTCTACTGCTTTTTCTATTGATGGAATTAATTTTTCATACTCCCCATCACTTAATTTTCCTATTACATGTGAAATTAATAATTCTTTAAACTCAGGTTTACCAGTGCCTATTCTTATATGTATAAAATCACCTTTTCCTAAATGTTCAATTACTGATTTCATTCCATTATGTGTTCCGGCTCCACCTTTTTTTCTCAGTTTCACTACTCCTACATCTAAGTCTATATCATCATAAATGATGATAATGTTTTCCATAGGGATTTTATAATATTCTTTAGCTTTAATTACACTTTTTCCACTTTCATTCATATATGTTTGTGGTTTTAACAAGATGACCTTTGTTCCTTCTATTTCTCCTATTCCATATATTCCCTCAAAACCTTTTTTAGTTACCTCTATATCATAATTTTCTGCAATTTTATTAATTACATCAAAACCCATATTATGCCTTGTTTTACTATATTCTGGTTCTGGATTTCCTAATCCTACAATTAGATACATAATCATTACCTCATTCTATAACATTATTTTCACAGGCTCTTACCAATCTATTCATTATACTTAGCCCTAAACCTTCTTTTTCTACTCCTTCAATTATTGCTAAATCTGCATTTTCCCTATCTACTTTTCTTAAAGCTGAAAATACATTTCTTGCAACTTCATTCATATTATTTTTACTTCCAACATCAATAAATTTTTCAGTATTTATAAAAGTTCTATCTTCACTAAATCCTATAACACATGCATTTTTGTGTTCTTCAAGTATTTCATTTACTTTTTCTATTTGCTTATTACTTTTAGCAACTAAAATACATTTTGTCTTAGGTGCATAATGTCTATATTTCATTCCAGGACTTTCGACTAGCTCATCTTTTTCAACTTTTTTAAATAAGTTATTACTTAATTTTACCTCTCCTACTGCTTCTTTTATATCTTTTTCAGTAATAAAACCTGGTCTTAAAATAGTTGGAATTCCATTTATAACCTTTACAACAGTTGACTCAATTCCAATTTTACATTCTCCACCATCTATAATGCAATCTACCTTATCTTTTAATTCTTCAAATATATCTTCTATGCATGTCCCACTAGGTTTGCCAGATATATTTGCACTTGGTGCTGATAAAGGTAATTTACTTTGTTTAATTATGTCATGTATAATACTATTTTCTGGCATTCTTATACCAATAGTTGTATTTCCTGCTGATGCAACATTAGAAACTATTTCATTTTTTTCTAATATTAAAGTAAATGGTCCTGGCATAAATGCATCAATTAATTTTTCTTCTATTTCTGAAACATTTTTTACTAATTTAAATAACATTTCTTTATCTGATACATGAACTATTAAAGGGTTATCCTGTTTTCTTCCTTTTGCTATAAATATTTTTTTACAAGCTTCATCAGATAATGCATTTGCTGAAATACCATAAACTGTCTCTGTTGGAACTAGCACAAGTCCATCATTTTTTAGAATTTGTATTACATTATTTAGTTCATTTTCATCAATTTTTTCTTTCCAATCATACATATATTTCATAAAAAATTCCATTCCTTCCTCGCTTAAATTCAAATGTACACATAGTTATGAAATTTTTCAAACTATTTTTCTATTCTTTACCTAACTCATCCAGTATTTCTTGTCTTGGCTTGTTTCCTACATAGAAATAGTTATTTCCTTTCATCCTTGGATTGAATTGACATATTGATTTATATTCACAATAACTACATGGAGTCTTTTTTCCATTTACCATGTAATATGGTTTTAAATTAATTTCTCCATCAAAAATTTCTTTTGATATTTGTTTTATTATTTTTATTGTATACTTTTGCAAATTTTCAAATTCTTCTCTTGTAACTGTTTTAGAGTTTTTATAATTTATTTCTCCACTATCATTTAATGAAACTGGTATTATATCTGATTTTCCACTTTCTAAAGTGGTATCCATCATTTTTATAACATTTACATCTGCTAAAACCAATCCATTCATTTTATAATTCTTTTTTATAATTTCTTCTATCTCTTCTTTTGTCATACTTTTACTTGCCCCTGCAAGTTTAGGTTCTAGTAGAGTAAAATACAATGCTCCTGCTGGTTCTACATTTTCTTTTTGCACAATTGCATCTACATATGTAAGAAGTTGAAGTTGAAGTCCAGCTATAACTTTATTTAACTCAATATCTTTGCTAGAAGATTTATAATCTATTATTCTTATGTATTTTCCATTTGGTGTCTTTGCAATATCTATTCTGTCTATTTTCCCTGTAATAGATATTTTCTTGCCATTATCCAATGTCATTTCAATTGGTGGATAGCTATTATTTCCAAATTCTAATTCTGTTTGCAATACATCAAATTCACTATATTTTAAACTTTGAATTATATATTTCATAGATAAATAAATTACTTTTTTTAGTCTTATTACTAATGTTCTAAATTTAGCAGTTGCTGTAAAAATATAGTTTTTAGGCAAACTTAATTCATCTTCTATTATTTCATCTAATACTTTTTTCATTTCTTCTTCTGAGATAGTTTTAATATTGTCCACTTTTTTGAAAAATCTATCAATTACTTCATGCATAAAAGAACCCGTGTCTATTGGTTTTATATCCATTTTTTCTTTATCTGAAAGTTTTAAACCATATTTTAAATAATATGCAAATGAACAACTTCTATAACTTTCAAGCCTTGATACTGTTGTATGGAGCGTATCTCCATATAATCTTTTTACATTTTCTTTATTAATCTTTTCTGGTACATTTGTATAATCTAAGCCATCTAAGGCATTATTTAATTTATTTAGCCATTTAGGATTATTTTTGTACCAACTATATATTTCATGCCATTTTCCTTGTATATTATTTATGTTTGCTAATAAATTAGAAAAAGTAACGTTTTTGTTATATATTTCATTTGTGCTAAAATTATATACTTCTTCTTTAAGTTTTGGAAAAATCTTTTTTAATTTTGAAATCATAGTTGATCTTCTAAGTGGTTTATCTTCTATATCTGCTGCCGGATAAGATATATATACTTTTTCTTCTGCTGTTGAAAAAGCTTTATATATATTAAAATTT
Source organism: uncultured Clostridia bacterium (assembly GCA_944393305.1). Taxonomy (GTDB): domain Bacteria; phylum Bacillota; class Clostridia; order TANB77; family CAG-508; genus CAG-793. The sequence goes on from CALXZS010000039.1 coordinate 8,331, forward strand.
TCTTCATACATTTTTTCCAAAGTTCCTTTTGCAAGTTCCAATCCTTCATTTTTTAAAAACTCTCTATCTTTATCATTGAAAAAGCCTTCACTTGATGGAACACTTGGAAAAGTGCCATCATTAACACCTATTATAAATATGGCTTTAATTTTATGCGTTTTTGACCTATTAACATCTCCTACTGTTACTTTATCTTGTGTTTGTGGAATTTGCCCTATCTCTTTATATGAAATACCTGTTTTTAGAAGCTTTATGTATGTTTCAAAGTTCATTTTTTCATCTTTAAATATATCTGCTATTTCATCTAATACATCTATTACAGCATTATAACTTTCTGATTCAATTTCATCCTCATTAGTATTTTTTAATATAAAATTATATAATTCTTTGCTAATTTTTTCTGCTGTTTTTACTCCATTTAGATTGTTTTTTAATTCTAAAAGTGGTGTAATAATATTTTTTTGAATTTCTATAAAAGATTTATCTTCATCAAAATCCCATGTTTTTTCATACCATTTCTTGCCTTTTATATTCCATTTTAGGCAATAATTTTCTAATTCATATATTTTGTCTATTTTTACTATTCCAGTTTTTAAGTAATTAAACACTGCTTCATATGACCAATTTTTTGCGAAAATATCTAAAATAGATAATACATATTTTATAAAAATATCTTGAGTAATATCTTTTTCTTCATCTATAAATACTGGAATGTCATATTCGCTGAAAATAGCTTTACATAGACTTGAATACTCCTCTAAGTTTTTTGTAATAATTCCAATATCTCTATATCTATAATTGTTATCTCTTACTAAATTGTATATTTTCCTTGCTACATTTTCTATTTCTTCATATTGATTTTTAGCCATTGTAAGGCTAATGTTTTCCACATTTTTTTCATATATTGTGTATGGAATTGCAAAAATATTTTTTTCTAAATGCTTTAATTCATCATTTTTAAATCTATATTGTTTATCTAAAAATATTTCTTCATCTATTTCTCCAATTTGTTTTAAAGATTGGATTGTTTGTTTGTTATCATAAAATATGTCTACTTCTGGACTTTTTATTACTCTTAAATCATCTGTACATACTGTTATATATACATCTTTGGCAATTTTTAATATACTTTCAAGAACTGTATATTCTTGTTTTGTAAAGCCTGCAAATTCATCTATATAAAAAATAGAGTTATCAAATAGATGACTTTTTTCTATATTTTCTGCTAAATATAAAAGTAAATCGTTTTCATCTATGTACTCTTCTTGTATTTTTTCTTGGTATTTAGAATAAATTAAATACATGTCTGTTAGTTTTAATTTTAAATATGTATCTTTTGTTTCTTCTATTTGTTTTTCAAGCATTTCTACTGTTATATTATGTTTTTTG
>CALXZS010000040.1 GCA_944393305.1 uncultured Clostridia bacterium
AATGATAGTTCTAATTATATCATTTAAGAGAACAATTATTTGTGAGTTGGGACATTTTCTCATTTCTTTACTTAAGACATTATCACATTTCTTTCATATGGGAGGTGTCCCCCAAAACATCCTACTTGTCAAAAAATAAGATTTATTGTATAATTTAAGTATTAATTGGAGGAAGAAAATGGCGAATAACAGAAGAAGGAAAACCAGAAAAACGAATAAAGTAATAGAAACAATAAGTAATAAAAACTTTATAATAATATCTTCTGTACTTTTTGTAATTATAGTAATTTGTATAATAATAAATGTTATATTAAACATAAATGAAAATAAAAAAATAGCAGAAGAGCAGGCAAGAATAGCAAAGCATGTGGAAGATGTGTATACATCAGTAGAAGCAGATATAAATGATTCTAATAATTATAAATCAAACTCAATTATACGAATATCAGCAGTGGGAGATATATTGCTTGGAGATAGCCTAAAAGAATATGGAAAAAATAGTAATGGACTTTATGGGGATATTTTTTCAAATATTTCTAAATATTTTTCAGATTCTAATATAGTTCTAGGAACATATGAGCATAATATTAATGAAGACAATAAAGTATTTGCAAATGCAATTAGAGAAAGTGGAGTAAATTTGGTAACTTTAGCACATAATCATGCTTTAGATAATGGTATTGATGGATTAAATACTACAAAAAATTATTTAGAAGAAATAGGAATAGAAACAATTGGAACATATGCAGAAGAAGCAAAGGATAGAGTAAAAATAAAAGAAGAGAGAGGAGCAAATATTGCATTTCTAACATATACTTATGACAGCGAAGAAGAAGGAATAAATGTATATAATGAAGAAACTGTAAAAAATGATTTAAGTTATGCTGAAGAAAAAGCAGATTATACAATTGTACTAATGCATTGGGGAGATGTTTCCACAAATAGTGCAAATGATGTGCAAAAGTCTCAAGCAAAATTCTTAGTAGATAACGGAGCAGATATAATAATAGGAGCACATCCATCAGCAATTCAGCCTATGGAAATTATAAAAAATAGCAATGGGGAAGATTGTTTTGTTGCCTATTCATTAGGAGATTTTACATCAGATTTTAAAAGTGAAAATTCAAATTTAGAACTAATTTTAAATATTCAATTATATTATAATGCACAAGAAAATAAAGTATCTTTATATAAAGTAGACTATGTACCAATTTATATGAACGATTATGGAAGCAAATATAAAGAAAATAGATATAAATTATTAGACATGAAAACTGAAATTGCAAATTATGGAACAGATGAAAGTGACTTAGACAAGCAAACATATGAAAAATTAGTAAGAGGTATAGATAGATTAAATGGAATAGTACAAAAATAGAAAGTAGAGTTGAAAACTATTTTAACTAAGAATTTTTCATGAGGAATGAATAATGAATGATGAATTAAAAGTTGTGACTTAAACGGAGCGAAAGGAATGAAACAAAATATGAAAGTAGGATTTGTATCACTTGGATGTAGCAAAAACTTGGTAGATACAGAAATGATGATAGGCTTGTTCAAAAAGAATGGATACGATATAGTAAATAGTCCAGAGGTAGCAGATATAATTGTAATAAATACTTGTGGATTTATAGAATCAGCAAAAGAAGAAGCAATAAATACAATACTAGAAATGGCAGAATATAAAAAAGATAATTGCAAATACTTAATAGTAACAGGATGTTTAGTAGAAAGATATAAAGAAGAGTTAATAAAAGCTATTCCTGAAGTAGATTTATTTATAAAATTTAGTGAATATGAAACTATTTGGGAACAAATAGAGAATTTAATAAATTCTAATATAAAAGACGGAAAATTAGAATTTTTAGATAGAGTAATATCTACTGGAAAAAATTATGCATATTTAAGAATAGCAGAAGGATGTAATAATTTTTGCACATTTTGTGCAATACCATATATAAGAGGAAGATTTAAAAGTAGGAAAATTGAAGATATTTTACAAGAGGCAAAAAAATTAGCAGATGATGGAATAAAAGAACTAATTGTTATTGCACAAGATACGACTAAATATGGTATAGATATATATGGAAAACCTGAACTTGCAAAACTGCTTCATGAATTAAGTAAAATAGATGGAATTGAATGGATAAGATTTTTATATGCATATCCTGAAACAATTACTGATGAATTAATAGAAGAAGTAAAAAATAATGAAAAAATTTGTAAATATTTTGATATACCAATGCAACATATTTCAGACAATATTTTGAAAAAAATGAATAGAAAAAGTACAGGTGCAAGTATAAAAAATTTAATTAGAAAATTAAGAAAAGAAATTCCAGAAGTAATAATTAGAAGTACATTAATGGTAGGTTTTCCAGGAGAAACAGAGGAAGATTTTGAAGAATTATATGCATTTGTTAAATGGGCAAAATTAGACAAGTTAGGATGTTTTACATACTCAAAAGAAGAAGGAACAGCAGCATATAAAATGGAAAATCAAGTTTATCCTATGACAAAAAAGAAAAGATATAACAAAATAATGGCTCTTCAACAAAAAATCTCAGAAGAAAATATGGAAAAACATATTGGAAAAACTTTAAAAGTTTTAGTAGAACAAAAAGGAATTGGAAGAAGTTATATGGATGTTCCAGATATAGATGGAGTAGTTTATATAAAAGGAGAATCAAACATTAATTCTTTTGAAAATTGTAAAATAACAGGAATTAAAGAATATGATTTGATTGGAGAAGTAGTTAAATGAAAATATTAATTGTAATAGATCAATATGATAATTTAAGTAATGGCACTACAATTTCGGCTAAAAGGTTTGTAGATGGATTAAGAAAAGCTGGAAATGAAGTTCAAGTATTAAGTACAGGTAAAGATGATGAGAATAAATTTGCACTTAAAACATATAAGTTTCCAAAAATTATAGATAAATACTTCAAAGCAAATGAAATGGTATTTGCGAAACCAGATGAAGATGTTATGAGAAATGTTTTTAAAGACCAAGATGTAATACATTTTTATATGCCATTTGCACTCGCTAGAAAGGGTGTGAAAATAGCTGAAGAAATGCACATATCACATACAACAGCATTCCATGTACAACCTGAAAATATAACATATGCGGTAGGTTTAGGAACAAAACATAGAATAAATGATAAAATATATACATATTTTAGGTCATATTTTAATAAATTTAGACATATACACTGTCCAAGTAATTTTATTGCCAAACAATTAGAAGACCATGGATATACTGCAAAACTTCATGTTATTTCAAATGGGGTTGATGAAGAATTTAAGTTTGATAGAAAAGAAAAACCAGAAGAATTAAAAGATAAAATTGTTATAACAATGGTTGGAAGATATTCACCAGAAAAAAGGCAAGATGTATTAATTGAGGCAGTAAAAAAATCAAAATATGCAGATAAAATACAATTGATTTTAGGTGGAAAAGGTCAATGTTATGAAGAATATAAAAAATTATCTAAAGATTTAAAAAATGAGCCAATTATGCAATTTTTACCTAAAGAAGAATTAATAAAAGTTTTAAGTTATACAGATATATATGTTCATAGCGCAGACGCAGAAATAGAAGCTATATCTTGTTTAGAAGCAATTGCCTGTGGTAATGTACCAATAATATCTAATAGTGATGAATCGGCAACAGTGCAGTTTGCCTTAAATGAAGAAAGTTTATTTGAACATGGAAATAGTGAAGATTTAGCCAAAAAAATAGATTATTTTATAGACAATCCAAAACATTTAGAAGAAATGAGAAAAAAATATGCTGAATTTGCAAACAAATTTAGAATAGATAATAGTATAAAACTAATGGAAAAAATGTTTGAAGAAGAGATAGGGGAGTATGGAAAAGAAAAATAAGGGTGATTTATTACACCATTCAATAATTTATAAAATATTAAGTAGTTTATTATATTTAATTGCATATCCAATATTATTTCTTATTACAAAATTTTGGTTAGGATTAGAAATAAAAGGAAGGGAAAATCTAAGTAAAGTTGGTGATGAATATATTACTGTTGCCAACCATATTAACATGATTGATTGTGCAATGATAGTTTTAGCAATTTTTCCAAGAGTGCCATATTTTTTAACATTGCAATCAAATTTAGAAATTCCTTTTATAAAATATTTAGTTATGCTTTTTAGAGGAATACCAATACCAAGAAATAAAAGTGGCAAAGAAAAAATGGTAAATACAATAGATAGTTTGCTAAAAAATGGTGAAGTTGTTGGAATATATCCAGAAGGAAAACTAATACCATATTATGAAGGTATTAGAGAATTTAAGAATGGAGCTTTTGCTTTTGCAGTTAAAAATCAAGTTCCTATACTTCCAATAAGATTCACTTACAGAGAAGTAACAGATGTTAGAAGACTTATAAGAAAAAAGCCATTTATAACTCTTACAATATTAGAACCAGAATATCCTAAGGAAAAAATTTGCAAAGAAAATGTAATTGAGCTTAAAGATAGAGTTTTTAGAAAAATGAATTCGAAATCAGAAACAGACTTATCATATAATCAAACTAAAGATGATTCTTTAGCACATGAAATTTAGGGATATTTCTATTTTATAAAATTATTATGTGAAGGGGATAAGCTTATGAAAAAAGGAGTAAAAGTTTTATTAGGTATAGTTGTAATTAGTATTTTAGTAGGAGTAATATTTTTTACAGTAGATTTTTTTAGAGCAAAAAATAATCAAAAACCAGTATTTTGTCTTTTACAGAATGAACTGAATGATGGAGGAACAAAAATTTATATAGGTTTAGGTTATAAAGTAATTGATTATCACCAAATGCAAGATAATAATACTTATTATAATGATGTGAAAATTGGCTTTTGGAATATGAAATATGAGGAATATGATAGTAATGCTGATGAAGTGAACCAGTATACAAGTAGGAAGAATGTTAGCTTAGAAGAATTACCAAAAGATTATTCAAGTGAACAGGCAATTATTGATGGATGTTTAATTATTTCTAATAATAATAAAATATATAATAAAAGTAAATTGGATGAATTTTTGCATAATACTTCCGCCAATTATACTGAACAAAAAAAGCCTTCTAAAATTCGAATTATTCAATATACAATAGAAGGACAGATGATTATTAAAGATGTTGAATATAGAGAAGATGGAAAATTTATTATAACTACTGATTTTACTAGAGATGATTTTTCGGCAGAAGAAGATAGAATAATAAGTAGTAAGGAATATTCTTCAGAAGAATATTATATTTTAAAAAGTACGGGTGAAAATTTGGTAGAAATAAACTTAGTTACAAATGAAGGTAAAGCAGAGGATGCAATTTTAATTTGTACATATCCAAGAGAAGCGGAAATAGAAGAACTTCCATCTTTTTATGCAAAAATTTCAGAAATAAATCAAAATGCAATTTTAGTAGAAACTTTAGAGGGTAAAGAAGAAAGAATAAATGTTTCAGATAAATATAGCTTCCAGTTCGAAAATGCAGATAATTATGATGTAGGAGCAGTGGTAAAAGTAACTTATACTGGAATGGTAATGGAAAGTTACCCAGCACAAATAAATGTTGTAAAACTAGAAAAAATTGAATTAGATGATTTTAATATAGTATTTGAAAATAGTAGTGAAGAAAAAACAACAATTTTAGATAGCAGTATAGATGGCTTAACTGATTATAACGTATATAGTTTTAAAGGAAAAGTTTTTGTTATAATTGATGAAAAAATAATGAGTTTAAGAAATGCTATTTTAGATAAAAAAATAACAATGGATGATATAATAAATAAAGCAACCAGCGATGAGAATTTAGTCAAAGATACTTATTTAGATGGAGGCAGTGTTAGATACAATTATAAAGACTATGTTATGATAAAATGTAATACTTTAAATGGAAATAAAGATGTGTATTTTGGAAATACGGATTTAATTTCATAGTAACAAAAAAGTAAAAAGCTCAAATGTGATATAATATCTTATTTGAGCTTTTTGTAGAATTTATTAAATAAATATATTAAAAATTAAATTAACAATCATACACATTATTATTCCAATAACAGTAGGTAGTATAAATGAAACAAAACACCATTTCCAACTTTTTGTTTCTTTTTTTATTGTAAGTAATGTTGTAGCACAAGGAAAATGCAATAGTGAAAATAACATTACATTAATAGCTGTTACAATTGTCCAACCATTATTAGATAAAATTTCAAAAATACTATGAATATTACTCATATCTACTAAACTTCCAGCTTGCATATAGCACATAAGAATAATTGGAAGAACTATTTCATTTGCAGGAAGACCAAGAATAAATGCAGTTAAGATATATCCATCCAATCCCATAAGCCTTGCAAATGGGTCAAAGAAGTTAGCCACATATGTTAGTAAACTCAAATCGGCAATATGTATATTAGAAAGAATCCATAATATAATGCCAGCAGGAACAGCAACGCTTAATGCTCTTCCTAATACAAATAAAATTCTATCAACTAAAGAATGAACTAATATTTTTCCAATTTGAGGTTTTCTATAAGGTGGAAGCTCTAATAAAGTACAATCAGTAGAACCTTTTAAAATAGTTTTAGATAGCACATATGATACTAAAAAAGTAAAACCTATACCTATGCAAATAACTATAAAAACTATAAATGTAGATATTAAACTGGATTTCAAGGTTTCACCAGAATAAATAGCACCACTGAAAAATATTGTAGCAATTGTAATTAAAAATGGAAATCGTCCATTACATGGTACAAAGCTATTTGTAAGTATTGCAATTAATCTTTCACGTTTAGAACTTATAATTCTACAACCAATAACACCAGCAGCATTACAGCCAAAACCCATGCACATTGTTAGTGCTTGCTTTCCAGAAGAACAACATTTTTTGAAACATTTATCTAAATTAAAAGCAATTCTAGGTAAATATCCTAAGTCTTCTAATAAAGTAAATAAAGGAAAGAATATTGCAAGTGGTGGAAGCATAACACTTATAATCCAAGTTACAGTTTTGTATATTCCGTCAAAAAGTAATGAAATCAGCCAAGCAGGTGCAGAAATATTTATAAAAATATTTCTAAGCCACGGCTCTATGCTTGCAAATAAATTAGATAAAAGTTCTGAAGGGTAATTGGCTCCTACTATTGTTATCCAAAAAATTAAGCAGAAAAATAAAATCATAATAGGAATACCAAACTTCTTAGATGTGAGAATTCTATCAATTCTTTTATCTCTTTCATTATAGTTTTGATTTTCAATACTGCAAACTTTCTCAGATATATTATGAGCTTTTTCAAATACTTTAGATAAAAATGTTTCATCATCATTTTGTACTTCTATTTTGTTTGGAGAAAATATTAGATTTCCCTCACAAGCATTATATAAAGTATTTTCTAAATTAGTTAAAGTTTTCTTTTTTCTAGCAATAGTTCCAACTACTGGTATTCCAAGTAAATTGGAAAGTTTACCTATATCTACACTTATACCTTTTTTCTTAGCTTCATCTAATAAATTTACACAAACGATTACTTTAGGTGTTAAATTCATTATTTGGAAAACTAAATTTAAATTTCTTTCTAAACAGGTAGCATCAACAATAACTAAAGTGACATCAGCTTTGCCAGAACTGATGTAATTTCGTGCTATTTTTTCCTCTTCAGAATCTGCTATTAAAGAATAGGTTCCAGGAATATCTACTAATAAATACCTTTTATTTTTGTAATTGCATATTCCGGCAGCATTTTCGACAGTTTTACCAGTCCAATTTCCAGTGTGTTGGTGCATTCCAGTTAAGCTATTGAATATGGTAGATTTACCTACGTTAGGATTTCCGGCAATAGCAATTGTATAATCAACATTATTAAAATCTTCAATATTAGAAATAACTTTTTTACCAGTAGAATTTTTAGATAGTCCCATATATACCTCCTGTTTAAGAATATGTATAAGGTTTGTACAAATATAACTGTTGGAATTAAAAAAGTATTGCATAATAAATTTAGTTATGATATATTTAAGAAGACAATAAAATGGAAGAATATAAAAAGTTTTTAGGAATAAGTAACTTACAAGAAAAAAAGGATATAGATGTATATCAAACAAATAATAGAGAAATATTATTAAGTGGAAAATTTTATTATCCGGTTATAATTGTTAAGAGTAATAACAAAATTATTATATCTTGTTCTTCGATGTATGATTTTAAAAAATATATAAAAGGAAAAGAATATATATATGAAGATTTAATGAAATTTTCTCAAAACAATTTTAGAAAATATGAGATAAAAGAAATGTATAGACTATATAAGATAAAAGAGAATTTAAAAATAAATTGTAATGAAGTAGAATTATTAAATGAGACAGTTAAAATGAATTTTTTTAATATTGTGAAAAGAAAACAGGATATAGAATATAAAAACGAAAAGTGGGAAGAGTTTAATAATGTAAAAGCACCTTATCGGAATTAATTATGGTATTATAAAAGAAAACAAAATTGTTTCTATGGGGTATGTTTCAAATATTATAGATAATTTAGCAAATATAGTAATTCAAACAGAAGAAGAATATAGAAATCTCGGATATGCGACAAAAGTAGTCGAGAAGATTTCAAGAGAATGCATACAAAAAGGTATTATTCCAACATATTGGGTAGAAACAAAAAATAAAATTTCAATGAACGTAGCTAAAAATGTTGGATTTAGATTGATTAGCAAAGAAATTGTTTTAAAAGTAATAGAAAAATAAAGGAGAAACAAGAGAAAGGGGAAATAAAATGGAGAAAAAAACAAAGGCAAAAAAGAAATATGTGGGAAGGTCAATATTAATAATTTTAGCATTAATACTAATTATATTTTTAATATTAATCTTTAGAAAAGTAATAATTTTAAGTAAAATAAGTGGAATTACAATAGGATATGCTAACCAAGATAATTTTTATGGAGAAATGTATACATATGATAATAAAAATTTTAGTGTAATAAAAACATATAGGTTAGATGGTAATTATCTTACAACTGTTTCTTTGTATGCAAATGGAAATGAAGAACATAGAAAAATTACAATGTATAAAAATGGTGATGAAGAGTTAAGCTTAATAGAAGCAGGAGATAATAAAACTGTAATAAATAATGATTATACTATTCCGATAAATTCAAGCGTAGTTAATTCATACAATTACCAAAATAGTATTTGGGATAGAATTAGATTAGCATTAGTTTTTAAGATAACAAAACAAGAATTATATTCAAAAGAATGTTATGTACTTGAAAATAATAATTGGAAAATATATATAGATTCAAACACTGGATTGTTAGTTAGAGAAGAACAAAATAGCTATGTTAGAGATTATTTTTATGAACTAAATACTGTAAGCCAAGAAGATTTACAAAAACCTGATACAACTGGCTTTAAAGAAGCAAGGTAAATTAATATAATTAAAATGGTATTGATTTAAACTAAATGCGACTGAAAACATAGAAAGACTATGCTTTTTAGACGAATCTAAAAGGTGTAGTTTTTTTATACAATAAATTGAAATCGACACAGTTCCATTTTTATATTGTCAAAAACTGTCGGAATTTGACATACGATTTTACTTGTAATATATGGAAAAGTATGGTAAAGTATATAAATAATTATTCGAATAATAATCAAAGAAATTTTTTTCAAAAGATTCA
>CALXZS010000041.1 GCA_944393305.1 uncultured Clostridia bacterium
ATTGTCAAATTCATTTTTTACAAAAGTTCTTACTTTTTGAGCTTTTTTATAATATGCATCATAAAAACCTGATGAAAGTACATATGTTCCTAGTATTATTCTTCTTTTTACTTCATCTCCAAATCCTTCTGTTCTTGAATTTACATATAGTTCTTTTAATGAATTAAATTCTTTTGCTCTATATCCATATCTAATTCCATCAAATCTTCCAAGGTTTGAACTAGCTTCTGCACATGCTATTATATAGTAAGCTGCTAGTGAATATTCTGCAACATTTAATGATGTTTCTTCTACTTCTGCTCCTAGCTTTTTATATACTTCTATTGATTCATATATTTTATTTTTTACTTCTTCATTTATTCCTTCTCCTAAAAATTCTTTAGGGACACCTATTTTTAAACCTTTTATATCTTTATTTAAATCTTTAGTATAATCAATTTTTTCTATTTTATGTGATGTACTGTCTTTTTCATCATGACCTGCAATAATATTTAATAATATACTACAATCTGTAACGTCTTTAGTTATTGGTCCTATTTGATCTAATGATGAAGCAAATGCAACTAAGCCATATCTTGAAACTAGCCCATATGTTGGCTTTAATCCTACTACTCCGCAAAGTGATGCTGGTTGGCGAATTGAACCTCCTGTATCACTTCCTAATGCCCATGGTACTAAATCTCCCGCAACTGCCGCTGCTGAACCTCCTGATGAACCACCTGGTACTGTGCTTAAATTCCAAGGATTTTTTGTAATGTGAAAAGCAGAATTTTCTGTTGAGCTTCCCATTGCAAATTCATCCATATTTAGTTTTCCAAGGCTAATTATTCCTTCATTATTTATCTTTTCTACTACTGTTGCATTATATGGAGACACAAAGTTTTCTAACATTTTTGAACTACATGTTGTTTTTACTCCTTTTGTGCAAAGGTTGTCCTTTATTCCTATTGGAATTCCTGCGTATTCTCCATCTCTTCCATCTTCATCGATTTTTTTAGATTTTGCTTTTGCTTCATCTAAAGTTAGTGTGACAAAAGCTTGTACATCTTTTTCTTTTTCATTTATTCTATCTATATATGCATTTGTTATTTCTTCTGATGTGATTTCTTTTTTGTCTAGCATATCTTTTAATTCATGTACTGTAAGTCTAGTAATATCTGACATAATTTCTCCCTTCTATTATAGGTATGATTTTATTTTTGTATAAATTTCTTCTCCAATATCTTCTATTGTTCTAATTTTTTTATCTTTTACACAATTTATTTCTAACCAGTTATATTTTTTTGCTAATTTGCAAGCTTCATTATATGCGCTTTGCAAATGTTCTTTGTTTTTCTCATGTATATCTTTTTTATCTTGATGTGTTATTTTGTTTTCTCTATTTTCCATTAATTTTACAGAATACTCTGTTGGCATATTTAGAAAAACTACTTGTGTTGGTATAGGTAATCCATAAAGATTAAATTCAAAATCCCATAACCATTCTAAAAACTTTTTTCTTTCCTCATCATTTTTTATTTTTCCTGCTTGGTGCACCATACTTGAAGTAGTATATCTATCTGCTATAATTAAGCCTCCATTATCATAATATTCTTTATATCCCTTTTGAAATGTGGCATATCTGTCAGCAGCATAAAATGTTGATGCTATATATGGACTAATTTTTTGTGCGTCCTCTCCAAATTCTCCTGCTAAATACATTTTTACTAATGAAGATGATGGACTATCATAATTTGGAAAACTTACTGACCTAAAATCTATATTATCTTTTTTTAATCGTTCTTTTAATAAATTTGATTGTGTTTGTTTTCCCGAACCATCAGTTCCATCTATTACAAATAATTTTCCCATTTTTACCTCTTTTCTAATTAAGTTTTATTATTATTTAATTCTTATCTTTAATATATGTTCTAGAGCATTTCAAGTGAGCATAGGCGACGTAGGAGCGGAGTGTAACGTGCGAGCGCTGAGCAAAGCGAACCGCGAAGTGAAATGCGAAAGAATGTATATTAAAGTTTAAATGGATTATATAAACTGTGAATTATAACTAATTTAATACTTTAGGAATTTTGAACATTCCTCTTTCTTTGTCAGGTGCATTTTGCATTAGTGCATCTGTATCTTCAAATTCTTTTACTTCGTCTTTTCTAAATACATTTACATCTTTATTTGCTCCAATTGCTTCATCACAATTATCTATATTTACTTTATCTAATACTTCTGTAAAATTAAGTATATCTTCCAAATTGTGAATATATTTTTCTATTTCATCATCTTTAATTTTTAAATCTGATAAATTTGCAATATGAAGTAATTCTTCTTTACTTACACTCATTTTTTTCTCCTTTCAATTATTATAGAAATATCAATATACATTTTAAAACATTTCAGCGAACGAATCTTTTTATTCAATACATAATACTACTCTAAAACCGTACTCCTGCTGATACATTTGTTACTGGTCCAACACTTCTTCTTGAAGTTGATGTAGCAGTAGCCTCAACATTTGATCCCCCACCTCTTGCTACACGTCTATCTGAAGAATATGCTTCCATTGTCCATTCCCATACGTTTCCAGCTAAATCATATATATTATTTACTCTATAATTATCATTTGAACCACATGTAGTAGGAGGTAAATTACTTCCGAAATAACCTCTTTCATTTCCTGGATTTATTACATATGAATCTGTTGCACATGATTGTGTTTCATATGCTGGATCCATCCATAACATTATTGCATCCCACTGTGTTCCATATATTAAACTAGATTTTATTCCTTCTATTTGTCCTTCTGGATACATTGATTTAGCCTTTGCAACTACTCCATTATTTCCAGGGTATGACATATCATCTCCCCATGGCAATCCTCCCCATGGCATTACATCCTTTTTACTTACAACAGTATCTACATTATTTACTGTTTCTTTTCCAGCTTCAAACCTACCAACAAAAAATCCATGATATTTTTCTACACTTGCATACATTTCGTCATATTCTGCTTGTTCATTTTCATACTGAAATCTTGTATATGCTGGTTCATAATAGCTTGAAATATCTTCATATGACCCCATATAGAAATCTTTATACCTAACAAATTTACTCATATCTTCTACTGGTACCCATACAAATTGATTTCCTTCTAAATCATCTGCCGGAACTTCTTCTTCATCTGCATACATATTTGTATCATTAATTGAATCTGAAATAACTATACCAGAATCTTTTGTTCCACCAACATAATGAAATCCTGTTGGGATTGCTACTCCATCTACTTCTCTTGGTCCTTCTGGGTCACCTACATCTTTTTCTGCCATTTTTGTTTCATAGATTTCATCCATATCTCCATCATATGAATCAGATATTGCTTCAGTTTCAGCAATTTGCGCTCTTCTTCTTGATGATGAGTATATTAAAAAGCTAGATAATAATATAACAATAAAGAATATAGTTACTACTACAATCATTGTTACAGAACCTTTTTCATTAAATTTCATTTGTTCCTCACTTCCTGTGATTATTTATCACTTTTCTTTTTTTCCTAGTCTTTCTTTTTGTAGTCTTTTTTGCTTCTTTTTCTGGTTCCCATTTTTCACCTGGTTTAGGTTTATTCCAAGAAATATAATTACAAGATTTTGGGTTGTTTTCACATATATAGTAATTTTTTCCTCTTTTTGTTTTTCTAACATGCACTTCTCCACCACATACAGGGCAAGGTACATCTATTTTTTCTACATATGGTTTTACATTTTTACATTCTGGATAACCAGGACATGCTAGGAATTTGCCATATCTACCATATTTAACAACCATCATTCTACCACATTTTTCGCAAGGAATGTCTGTTACTTCTTCTTCTAACTTAACATGTTCTAATTCTTTGTCTACTTTTTCCACTTCTTGTTCAAAAGGTGTGTAAAACTCTCTAATTACTTGTTTCCATGGTTCTTTTCCTTCTGCTATTTCATCAAACTGATTTTCTATATCTGCTGTAAATTCTACATTTATAATTTCTTTAAAGTTTTCAACTAATAGTTTATTTACTACTTTTCCAAGTTCAGTTGGTACTAATTGTTTTTGCTCTTTTTGAATATATCTTCTATCTATTATTGTAGAAATTATTGTTGCATACGTACTAGGGCGTCCTATACCTTTTTCTTCTAAAGCTTTTACCAAACTAGCCTCTGTATATCTTGGCGGTGGTTCTGTAAAACTTTGTTTTGGATTTAATTTTTCTTTTTTTACTTCTTCTCCAATTTGTAATTCTGGCACTTTGGTTTCTTCATCTTCATTAGTTTTTATATCTTTATCTTCTACATAAACACTCATAAATCCTTTAAATTTTAGAGTTTGTCCATTTGCTTTAAAATTATATGTGTTTACATCTATATTTGCTGATATTGTATCATAAATTGCTTGTGCCATTTGACTTGCAATAAATCTATTATATATTAATCTATATAGTTTGTATTGGTCTGGGGTAAGTGAGTCTTTTATGCTTTCTGGCTCTAAGTCTATATATGTTGGTCTTATACCTTCATGTGCATCTTGTGCTCCAGATTTTGTTTTATAATATCTATTTTCGTAATATTTTTCTCCATATTTTTGTGTAATTTGTACTTTTGCTGCTGCTCTTGCTTCTTCTGAAATTCTTGTAGAGTCTGTTCTCATATATGTTATTAAACCTACTGTACCTTTATCTGGTACTTTTACACCTTCATAAAGACCTTGTGCAACTTGCATAGTTTTTCTGATTGGAAAACCTAATTTTCTTGACGCTTCTTGTTGCATTGTACTTGTTGTAAATGGTGGTGCTGGAGTTCTTTTCTTTTCTCCTTTTTTTACGTCTCTTACTATATATTTTCCATTTTCAATATTTTTTATTATTTCATCTACTTCTTCTTTTTTATGAAGTTCTAGTTTTTTTCCATCTTTTCCATAAAATTTAGCTATGAATTTTTCATTATTCTTAGAAAGTTCTGCATATATATTCCAATATTCTTCTGGTATAAATGCCGTTATTTCATTTTCTCTGTCAACAATTAATTTTACTGCAACTGACTGAACTCTTCCTGCTGACAATCCTCTTTTTACCTTTTTCCAAAGTATTGGACTAATTTTATATCCCACTATTCTATCTAATACACGTCTTGCTTGCTGTGCGTCAGTTAAATTTTTGTCAATTTTCCTAGGATGTTTTATAGATTCTTTAACTGTTTCTTTTGTAATTTCATTAAATGTTACTCTACAAACTTCATCTTCTGGTATTCCTAAAAGATATGCTAAATGCCATGCAATAGCTTCACCTTCACGGTCGGGGTCGGTTGCTAAATATACAGTTTTTGCTGATTTTGCATCTTTTTTTAAACTATTTATTAATTTTGCTTTTCCTCTAATATTTATATATTGTGGTTCAAAATCATGTTCTACATCAATTCCTAGTTTTGATTTTGGTAAATCCCTTACATGTCCCATTGAAGCAACTACTTTTACATTATTTCCAAGGAATTTTTTTATAGTATTTGCTTTTGATGGAGATTCCACTATGATTAATTTGTCTGCCATTTTTATTTCCTCTCTATCTCACGGTAAATTTTGTCTTCTACATTTTGTATAGACATTTCATTTGCACTTTTTCCCATATTTTCTAGTTCTTGTTTATCTTTTATTAAAATATTAATATTATCATTTAAAATATCTTCTGTCAAATCTTTGTCTAAAATTACTTTTGCTGCTTTTTTCTTTTCTAGTGCTCTTGCATTATATTCTTGATGATTTTCAGTTGCATATGGAAATGGTATAAATATTGCAGGTTTACCTACTTTTTCTATTTCAGTTACTGTCATTGCACCACTTCTTGATACAATTAGGTCGGCTATATTCATTACCTCTTCCATTTCATATATGTATGGTACAACTTTTGTACCTTTTATATTCATTATATCTATATTTTTTTCTTTTAATTTATTTTTTACAATTTCATATTGTTCTGACCCTGCTGACCATATTATTTGATAGTTTTTATTCATTCCATTTTCTATTATTTTTGTCATACTGTTATTTATACTTTGTGCACCTTGACTGCCTCCAAAAACTAATACTAATGGACTTGAACTATTTATTCCTAATTGTTCTTTTTTTCTATCTATTTCTGATTTAGTTAGATTTAATTTATTTACTTTTGTAGGTGTTCCTGTTACTATTACTTTTTTTGCCTTAGGAAGTCTTTTTTTTGCTTCTTCAAAACCAACTAATATTTTTTCTGCATTTTTTGATAGTAATTTTGTTGCAACACCTGGTAAAACATTACTTTCATGAATTATATATGGTATTTTCATTTTTTTGCCAGCTAGGCATACTGATATACATATGTATCCTCCTGTTCCTATTATTAGGTCAGGTTTAAATTCTTTTATTATTTTTTTAGATTCTCCTATTGAACCTATTGTTTTTAATAATCTTTTTATATTTTTTACACTAAAACTTCTTGATATACCATATGATTCTATTGTTTTTAATTCATATCCTGCTCTTGGTACTAATTTTGTTTCTAATCCTCTTTTTGTTCCTATGAAAATTATTTCTGAATTTGGCTCTTCTTTCATTATTTTATTTGCTATCGCTATACCAGGATTTATATGTCCTCCTGTACCGGCAGCTGCTATTATAACTTTCATATATGCAAGTTCCTTCCTATATTTTTTTAGCTGTTCTTGAAATATTAAGTAGTACACCCATACAACTTAGTAATATAACTAATGAACTTCCTCCATAACTTAGGAAAGGTAGTGAAATTCCGGTATTTGGAATTGTATTTGTTACAACCGCTATATTTAATATTACTTGTGTTGCAATAAGTGCTGTTATTCCTATTGCTACTAAACTTCCAAATGTATCTTTTGCTCTAATTGCAATTACTATTCCTCTTACTACTAATACTGCAAATAGTCCAAGCACAATTGCACATCCTACAAAACCTAATTCTTCTGCAATTATTGCAAATATGAAGTCATTATGTGCTTCAGGTATGTATAAATATTTTTGTTTACTTTCTCCTAGACCTACTCCAAACAGTCCTCCAGAACCTATGGCATATAAACCTTGAATTGTTTGATATGACGTTCCAGTAGGATTTTCCCATGGGTCAAGCCATGCGGCAATTCTATCTGACCTAAATCCATCTGCAAACTTTGTTCTTACAAATGGAAAAATAATTGCTACTGCTCCTACTCCTAATCCTACAATATATGCTATATATTTTAATTGACATCCACTCATAACAATCATTACAGCTGTAACCATTGCAATAACTATTCCTGCACTTAAATGGTTTTGTACAAAATATAATATTACTATTGGAATCCCAACTGCAACTATTGGTTTTAAACAACTAGCCCAAAATCCTTCAATTTTATTCTTAGGGTCACTATAATATCCTGCCACCCATATTATTAAGCCTATTTTTGTTATTTCTGATGGCTGAATTTGCATTCCTAAGTTTATCCATCTTCTTGCACCATTTGATTCAACTCCTATTTTAGGAATCAGAACCATAAAAAGTATTAATACTGATAAAACATATATTAGTTTATAGAACTTTTTATAAATATCATAATTAAGTTTGGATAAAATAAACATTGCTATAAATCCAAGAACAGCAGCAATTGCTTGGGTTCTAAAATATGTATAACTTTTGCCTGATTCAGCAAGTGCTGTTGGACTACTTGCTGACAAAACCATTACTAAACCTATTGCAACTAATATTAATACAATAATTAATAGTGGTAAATCTACTCTATTATTTAATTTTAACTGTGATATTTTTGAGTTATTTTTTGCTACTTTTTTCTTGGTAGTTTGCATTGTTCCTCCCTCATTTATATAATCATAATTCCTACCATGCACATTATTAGAGTAACTAAACTAAAGATAGAAACTATTTTATTTTCTTTCCATCCGCATAATTCGAAATGGTGATGTATTGGAGTCATTTTAAATACTCTTTTTCCTGTTTTTTTGTAAACTAATACTTGTATCATTACTGATATTGTTTCTATTACAGGTATTATTGCTATTATTAATAATAACAATGGTAATTTTAGATATAATGCTATTCCTGCTATTGCTCCTCCTAAAAGAAGTGAGCCAGTATCTCCCATAAATACTTGTGCCGGATGTAAATTAAATAATAAAAATCCTAATGCTGCACCTATTATTATACATCCGAATATTGTTGTTTCTTTAACTTCCCAAACAATTGAAATTACTGTTAAGCAAGTTAGTATAATTGTTGTTACACTTGTAGCTAAACCATCTATTCCATCTGTTAAATTTACAGCATTTGTTGTAGCAAGTATTACTACTACTGCAAATGGAATATATATCCATAATGGCAGTGTTATATACCTATTTATAAACGGAATATATATATCTGTACCATTATTGAAATTGAATACTAGCATTACTACATATGCAATTGCTATTACCATAAGTCCTAACATTTTTAATCTAGGACTAAGTCCATCTGTATTATGAAGTACCACTTTTTTAAAATCATCTATAAATCCAACTAATCCAAATCCAATTGTTACAAATATCATTGGAAGAAGTCTTGTCGCTATTTCTGGTTCATCTCCTGCATAATCAATATATAAAAATGCACTTAAAATTATTGTCGTTATTATTAATATAAGTCCTCCCATTGTAGGAGTTCCTTTTTTTGTTAGGTGTGATTTTGGTCCTTCTTCTCTTTCCGATTGACCAACTTTCAATTTTTTTAATATTGGTATTACTATTAATGATACAATTACACTCAGTGCAAAAGACAATAATAATATCTTTATCTGAAAACTCATTAGTATATTTCCTCCTAAGCATTATCCATTTCATCAATTACTTGCTTTATTATTTCTCTTTCATCATAATGATGTTTTTCATGGTTAATTTCTTGATATGTTTCATGACCTTTTCCAGCTAGCACAATAATATCATTTTTATTTGCCATTTTTATTGCTTTTCTAATTGCTTCTGTTCTGTCTACTATGCATTCATATTTGCCTTTAGTCTTTTTTATTCCTTCTTCTATTTCCTTTACTATTGTTTCTGGGTCTTCTGTACGAGGATTATCTGATGTTATTATTGTATAATTTGCTATTTTTCCAGAAATTGCTCCCATTATTGGTCTTTTTGCATTATCTCTATCTCCACCACATCCAAATACAGATATAACTCTTCCTCTAGTATATGATTTTACAGCTTGTAATATGCTTTCTAAGCTTTCTGGTGAGTGTGCATAATCTATCATTATTGTTAGACCTAATTTATTGTCTACAAGTTCACTTCTTCCTGGTACTTTTACTGTTTCTAATGCTAATTTTATGTTTTCTACTGAACAACCTAATTTTGAAGCAACTGATATTGCTGCCAAACTATTATAAACACTAAATCTACCTGGTATATCTGTTTTTATTCTTTCATTTTTTCCATTTAATTTTACTTTAAAGTCTACATATGAATTTGTTATTGTTATATCTTTTGCAAGCATATCACATTCATTGTCAATACCATATGTTTTTACAGT
>CALXZS010000042.1 GCA_944393305.1 uncultured Clostridia bacterium
CTCCGTTTACTTTGATGCTTCCTTCTACAAAACTTGTTCCTTCTGGTATTGTGTCTGTTACTTTTGCTGTTCCTTCTACTTTTCCACTATTTGTTACAGTTATTGTATACTCTATTTCTTCTCCAACTACTACTGCTGTTTTATTTGATGTTTTTTCGCTATTTATAATTGGATTATATACTGTAATATCTGATGGATTTGTTGTTTTATCTCCAACTAGAGCAATATTTTCAATTACTTTGCTTTCACCTTCAAAAGCATTTACTGTTACTTCAAAAGTAAGTAATTTTGTTTCTCCTGGATTTAATTCAACATTATTCCAAGTGATATTATTACCATCTACACTAATATTTTCTGCATCAATTCCAGCTGTACTATTTTCTACAAGAGTAGTTCCTTCTGGTGCTGAATCTTTAACAGTAGTTTTAGCTACTTCGTTTCCATTATTTGTTACTGAAATTGTATATTTTACTTTTGAACCTTCTTTTAGTTCATTCATGTTTTCTTCAGAAGAAACTGATTTATTTGTAGAAATTACTGGATTTGTTGTTTCTTCTGAATCTTTTCCATCTGCTATTGCAACATTTTTTATGTCTCCTTCAGTGCTTTCTACTATTACTGTAAAGCTTACTGTTACAGATGATTCTTTATTTACATCAACAAGCCATGTAATTTTTCCATCGCTTAATACACCTTCATTAGATATTGGTGTTTCTGTATCTAATGTAGTTCCTTCTGGAATTTTATCTGTTACAGTAACGTTTTTAGCGTCTACTGTTTTACTGTTATTTTTTACAGTAATTTCATATGTAATTTTGCTTCCTACTTGAACGCTATTATCTTCTTGGCTAATAGAGTTGATTTTTGCTTGTTTATGTACTTCTAACTCTGGTCTATTTACTAAAATGTTTGTTGAAACATTTGCTTTATTTAAACCAGCATTTACCCAACCAACTGCTAAACCTTCTCTAACTAATATTTGTCTACCTGTTTCAATACGGTCTATTTGTGTATATTCTTCATTTGGTAGTTCTTCATCACTGTTTTCGTTATTACTTGTGCCATTATTGCTAACTGTGTTATTGCTGTTAGTTGTTTCTGTGTTTTCTGTTTCTTCTACATCATTATCACTTGATGTATTATTTGTTTCTTCGACAGAATTCTCAGCAACATTTTCGTCAGTTTCATTGGCTTCACTTGTTCCGTCTGTTATTATTAAATTTTCACTAGAATTATTTACTACATTTTCGTCAGTACTAGCTTTTATTTCAGCATTTCCCTTGTTATAATAGTAAATTCCTATTGAAATTCCACCAATTAAAACTAAAATTATTGCTGTGATAATGGCTATTTTTTTGCTTTTATAGCTCATTTTAGTTTTCATTTCTTTTCCCCCCAATAAATTTTACAAATTTCAGATAATATTTTTACTTTACACTATCTAAATTTACATTACTTCTCTTGCTTTTGTTATAAGTCTTTTTAAATGTCCATTTGTACATGTAATTAAAGTTACTTCTCTAGTATTTTCATCAATACTTTCTAAACAACTTACATCGTTTGGATCAACTTTATAAATATCAAAAATTTCATAAGTGACAGTATTATTGTGCAAATCAGTTAATTTTATTTTGTCTCCTATTTGAAGCCTTTTTACTTTTCCAAACATTGTGCCATTTAGATTGTTATGTCCTGCAATAGAAAAATTACCAATTGAATTAATTTCTCCACCACTGAATTTTGTAATTGAATATTGCATTGTTGTGTCATTTGTTTTATTTAATATAGGATATTTTATGTTTATTTCTGGTATTTCAATTATTCCAACTACATCATATCCATTATATTGAATATTTACTTCACTTTCCTCAGTGTTCTGATTTGCAAATTCTTCTTCCATTTGCTGTACAACTTCTGCTAATTCATTATCATTTTTTTGACTTTCATAATATCTAAAAGCAATAATGCCTAATATTACAACGGCTAAAAAACATAAAATAATTATTATAATATTTATTATTTTTTTCATAATTTTTTATGCTTTCTTATTTTTATTTGCAATTCTATTTTTTACAATTAGTAAAACAACTATTGCTATTACAATTATTGCAAATACTATCCATAAAATTATATTTATATCAAATGTAACTGGTAATTTTACAGTTGTTTTTTGTTCTATAACTTCTGGAATATATTCTTCACTTTCTTCTCTTTGACAAGTCATGAATTGAACATCTGTTATTTCATCACCATTAGCATTTGTTGCTTTTAACCATATAAGATATTTTTCACCTTCTACTGTTTCTTCTGGTTCTTTTATTGTATTATTTTCAACTGTATCCCAGTCAGTTGGCATTAATGAATTATATAGATTATAAAAGTCATTTAATTTTAGAATATTTGCATAAGAATTTGTTTCCTCTGTAATATTTGCAATTTCTTCAGATAACGCAAAAAATTCTGCATTTTTGCTTCCCTCTTCTGGTTTTACTATTTTGTATTCATATGTATATCCTTCTTCAGGTATAATGTTTAGAGTATCTACTTTTGTTTCTTTAGTTACTCCATCAATTACTTCTTCTCTACTTTCTTCAGAGATTTCAGTTGCTATTCTTTTTGTAGTGTTTGATACATAGTTAATAGTTTCTTGAGTAATTGCATTATTTAAATTAATTTCTTGTGCTTTTACTACTATTTCGTTATTTTTTTGAATCCACATATAACTGATATTTGAGTCTAAAAAATAAGAGTTATAAATTTCTTCATTTACATACGCTATGTTATTTCCATCATTATCTTGTAATGAATTAATGAAATTTAACTCTTGTTCACTAACGTTTTTATCTTTTGCAAATGCGAATTTAAAACTCTCATTTAAAATTTCTTGTTTATAAATAAGGTATTCATCTGTTGTTTTTACTATATTAGTATCTTCTTCTGATGCTTTTACTGGAAATTGCAACAACATCATAGTGGCTATTGCTACAATTAGAAGTACCAAGCTCTTTTTTAATAGCTTTTCCATACTAGCCCCCTTCATATATAAAATTTATGTACACATTATATATCAATTTTCTTCATTTGTAAATAATTTTTCGACAATTTCCTTATTTTAGTAGTTTGTGTATTATAACTTTTTAAATATGAAACTTTCGAATTATTGTTTCTTTTAAATCTTTAGCAGATAAACATACAGTAATTAGTAAGTTTATGATAGAAACTCCTGTTGCTATTATTCCTAATATTGGGTTGGTTACTAATTTTTCTGTAATGAATATTATTGGTAAAATACTGAATATTAATATTATTAGTTGGTATATGGCATATCTAAGGTATTTTTTATGGCTTACTATTGTAAGTATTAGCATTGCTAAGTTTGCTACTATTATGATTATTGGAATAGATATGCTAAGTGACCACCCTCTAAAGCCTAATTTATAGTCTATAAATACTGTTAATGCTGAAATTGCTATTGTTTGAACTGTAACATGACCTGCAATATTTACGTTTTTATTTACTGAATATATAACAACTATCCAAATATATATAATTCCACTATTTGCTATTGCTGCCCAGTGTATTTGTGGAGTTGTTAATTTATTTATTATTATTAATATTATTGCTACTAACACTGATGAAATGATAGCAATTTTTGTTATCATTTCACCACGATTAGCATTAATTTTCTTTGGATATATCATCTAAAACACCATTACTTTCTATTTTTACTTCTATTCCTTTTTCTTTCAAGAATTTATAAAATCTTTTTTCTATGCTATTATCTTTTAATATTGAAGTAAATGTAAAAACCATTTTGTCTTCAAATGTGCAACCTGAACATTTTATTTTTTCTACTGGTTCTGGTGCAATTAGCATAAAGAAATTGTCTATATACGGCTGATATTTTCCTATAATACCTATTCTACCTATATTTGAAAATGTTATTGTTGTATATTTTCTTATTTCTATATAACTTAATCTAACAATTATCTTTTTTAGTTCTAAAGGTATTGTTTTTATAAAAATGTTATTTCCTAATTTTACATTTGATGACATTGTTTTCATAATTTCTTCTTGAGTAAGTCTTTTCTTGAAATCATTTTTTACAAATTCTAATATTTTTTCAAAACTATCTAATTCTTCCATATTTGCAATTAAAGTAATATATGAGAAAAAGTTTGACATTGTTTTTGATGGAAAATATTTTTTTAAATTTACAGGTATGCATACTTTTATAGGCTTTTTTGAATTTTTATAGTTTTCTTTATATATTGAATATATTAAAACAGCTGTTAGGTATTGTGTTATTGTTGCTTCGTTTTTTTGACATTCTTCTTTTAATGCTTTTAAATCTATTATTTCGTGAATTGCTGAAATTGCTCCTAATTTTATTTTTTTGCCTTTTAATATATATGCCTTTTTATTAGAACTATTACCTTTTGCATGTTTATTGTAGTTTTTTATATAACTATCTTCAGTTGTGTAGTCGATTTTTCTTGCAAATCTTTCTTCCTTGCTAAATATCTCTGGATGTTTTAATTCAAGATATAAATAAATTATTTCTCTAAAAAATACTACTCCGCTTCCACCATCTGTTAATGCGTGAAATATGTCGATATTTATTTTTTTGTCAAAATAGGTTATTTTAAATAAATAATCATTGTTTCTTTTTGGGTCTATGTATTTACATGGATAGTCTTTTTCTTCTTCTATTATTGGTTTTTTAGTATTTTCTTCTAGATAATACCAGAAAAAACCTGGTTTCATTCTAACCTTAAAATTTTTATATCTTTCTAGTGCCATTTCTGTTGCTTTTCTTAATATCTCTGGTTCTATTTTTTCTTTTAACAGTGCAGATAACCTAAAAACTGTACTATATTTTTTTCCTGTTGAAATAGGAAAGATTTTTGCTGAATTATCTAATCTTCTCCATTTCAAATTCTCTCTTTTTGTTTTTAACATTAATTTACCTTTCTAAGGATTCTATCAAGTCCTCATATCCTTCTCCATATTCTTTTAAAATCCATATATGTTCTTTTCCTTTATATTCTTTTACTTCAATATTTGTTCCTTGCTCTTTAGCTCTTTCTTCAAGAACATGAACGTCCGGATTTAGAATATCATATGTTCCAGTATAAATAGTTATATTTTTTAGTTTAGATAAATCTCCATCTATCGGATTTACTAAATAATCATATAGACCTGCTTTTTCTGCATATGCAAATCCTGCTAGTCTTAATGTTTTTACATCTAATTGTTTATCATATTCTTGTACATTGGCTATCTCTGGATTTGTAAGTCTTACATCAAGCCATGGAGATATTAATATTGTTTTACTAGGAAGTTCTACATTTTCACTACTTAATTTTTCATCTAGTGCTAATGCTATACCTCCACCTGCTGAATCTCCCATCATTATTAAGTTTTGAACATCTACTTTTTTAATTATTTCTTTGTATAATGGTTCTACCATATTAAATACATCCATATAATTATATTCTGGAGCAAGTGGATAGTCTGGCATTATAACAGTTGCACCTGTATCACTTATTATTTTTTCCACGAAGTTCCAATGTTCATTATTTATTTCTCCTACATATGACCCTCCATGAAAATATATTATTGTAAGTTCTCTTTCTGAAACTTCTTTTGGTGAAATAACATATACTGCTCTATCATTAAAGGTTTCTTTCTCTATTTCGCAACTATATTCATTTGGAATCTTAGTTTCTCTTGTATTTTTTAACACTATCCAAGTCATAAATACAACTACTATAATTATAAATAATATTCCTAGGGCAAGTCTAATTATTAGTTTTTTTAGCATTTTTCTTCTTTTTGTTGTTCTTTCTGTGCTTTCGGGATCCATTTCTGTATCTTTTGGATTATTTAATTTTCTTTCTTGTTCATTTTCGTATTTAGACTTATATTCTCTAAAATCAAATTTTCCTTTTAATATTTCATTACAAATTGCTGAAAATAACATGCTACTACATCCAGTAATCCAAAATAGTGCAGTTTTATTTTTATTGTTTTCATCTGTATAGTTTATATAAAGGGTATTAAAATCCCTATTAAACTTGTCCCAAGTAAAATTTCTTACTTTTGCTAAATCAAATATCATTTCGCCATTTTTTGCATAACATTTTAGTTCTTTACTTGTTATTACAGCTTCTAACTTTTGTTTTTCAGTATTTTTTATTAATTTTAATATTACTAATGAGACTAACAATATTATTAATGCTATTGCATAACATATCCACATTCTATCTTTTAAGCCTATTAATACCAATAAAGCAAATCCAACTAAAAAAATACCTAATATTATTTTCAAATATGTAGTGTTTGTATTAGAATATATTTCTATTCTATCTTTTTCTGGCTTTATCATATATTAGTCACACCTTTCATTGTTACAACTAAGATGTTTTTGGGGACACCTCCCAAAAACATCTTCAAGCTACCTGATTATGTCAAGCTGTTTTTTGGAGGTGTCCCCAAAAACATCCCCAAAAACAGGTTCTATTTTCTTAACATTGCACCATTTTTTGTTTCTAGTCCTTTTATAATTTTTTCTATGCATTCGTTTATTTCTTCGTCTTTTAGTGTTCTGTCTGAAGCTCCTAAAGTTAAAGAAAATGCTATACTCTTTTTGTTTTCTTCAATTCCTTTTCCTTCATATACGTCAAATATTTCTGTGTCTTGTAATAGTTTTCCACCATTATTTTTTATTGTTTTTAATAGTTCTTGTGCTATTACATTTTTATCTACTACAATTGCTAAGTCTTTTTTTACTACTGGGAATTTAGATAATTCTTTATATTTCATTTTTCCTACTTTTTTAGCTAATAGTTTATCTAAATCTATTTCCATTACATATACTTCTTCTTTGCATATTTCTGGATTTATCCTTCCGACTATTCCGACTACATCATTATTTACAGAAATAACTGCTGATTTTCCTGGATGCATTTCTTCTGGAAGTTTTTCTTTATCTGCAATAAAGCTATATCTTCCGCCATAGCCTAAATAATCTAAAACTTCTTCACATACACCTTTTATTATATAGAAATCTACATTTTTAGGTGCTAAACCTAAATAGTATTTTCCTGTCATTAAACATGCTAATTTATTTACTTCTGTATATTCTTCGTTGTTTTTATAAAAGGTTTTTCCAATTTCAAATAAGTCAACATCTTTATTATCTCTTGCACTATTATATTCATAAGTTTTATATAATGATGTGATTATACTTTGTCTTAAATAGCTTCTTTCTTCTGTTAGTGGTGCTAATATCTCTATTTTTTCATTTTGTTTAGTAGTGAACATATTTGCTTCTTTTTCACTTACTAAACTATATGTTAGTGTTTCATTTAAACCTAAGTTTATCATTTTATTTCTAATTTCTCTAGAGGTGTTATCAAATGAACCTTTTTTCAAATTCATTTCTTTTAATCTTCCTGGAATATTATCTACACCATATATACGTCCAACTTCTTCTATTAGGTCTTCTTTTATTGAAATATCTAGTCTTCTTGTAGGTACTAAAACATGTAATATTTCATTTTCCTTTTCTACTTTAAACCCTAATCTTTCAAATATATCTATTATTTCTTTTTCAGATATATTTGCTCCTAATAATGAATTGATATTATCTACTTTTATATCTATTTTTTTATCTTCTTTATTAGTTTTATCATAGACTTCCATTCCTGCTACAACTTCAGCATTTGCATATTTTTCTAGCATATGACAGCTTCTTTCAATTGCCATATATGTTCTATTTGGATCTAAGCCTTTTTCGAATCTATTACTTGCTTCACTTCTTAATATTTTATTTGATGTTTTTCTTACTTTTACACTATCAAATA
Source organism: uncultured Clostridia bacterium (assembly GCA_944393305.1). Classification (GTDB taxonomy): domain Bacteria; phylum Bacillota; class Clostridia; order TANB77; family CAG-508; genus CAG-793. The sequence goes on from CALXZS010000042.1 coordinate 7,872, forward strand.
TTGCTGATTCTATAATTATGTTTTTTGTATTTTCTGTTATTTCTGTGTCATATCCACCCATTACACCAGCAAGACCTATGGCTCTTTTTCCATCTGATATTACTATATCTTCCTTAGTTAATCTCCTTTCTTGTTTATCTACTGTTACTAATTTTTCTCCTTCTTCTGCCATTCTAACTTCTATCATGCCTAAAAGTTTATCTGCGTCATAGAAATGTAGTGGTTGACCTGTTTCTAGCATTACATAATTACTTATATCTACAACATTGTTAATTGGTCTTATTCCTGATGCAATTAGTTTTTCTTTTATCTCTTCAGGGCTTTCATGTATTTGTACATTTTCTACTTTTTTTGCTAGAAATAGCTTACAATTTTCTGTATTAATAGCTAATTTAAAATCTAATTTTCCTGTTTCTTTATGTTTTAAATCTATTGGCTTTACTTTTTTGTTATATATAGCTCCTACCTCATATGCCATTCCTAAAATACTTAATAAATCTCCTCTATTTGCAGTAAGGTCAAAGTCTATAACTCCATCATCCATTTTCATATACTTAATAGGGTCTTCTCCTACTTTTGCATCATTAGGTAATTCATGAATTCCTGCTTTATCTTCTTCTTTTAAAAATTTACTTTCCAATCCTAATTCTGCTATTGAGCATAACATTCCATTTGATTCTACTCCTCTTATTGTAGACCTTTTTATTTCTCCTCCTGGTAGTTTTGCTCCAGGCAATGCTACTATTACTTTTAATCCTTTTCTAACATTTGGTGCTCCACAAACTATTTGCAAAGTTTCATTTCCTATATCTACTTTGCATACATGTAAATGGTCTGAATCTGGATGCATTTCACATTCCTTTACTTCTCCTATTATTAGTTTTGTAGCATTTATTAATTTTCCTTGTGTGTCATATTCATTTCCTACTTTTGTCATATCTTCTGCTAACTTATATATATCTTCTTCTGAATTTATATCTATATCTAAATAATCTTTTAGAAAATTTGTACTTAATTTCATAATTTATTCCTTTCTTATAATTTTTAACTCAAGATACAATATATATTCTAGAGCATTTCAAGTGAACGTAGTGCAACGTGCGAGCGCTGATCGAAGGCGAACCGCGAAGTGGAATTCGAAAGAATATATATTGGTGTTCTTTAGCATAAATAAAAAATAATTATTTATCCATTCTATCAAATTGATTTAAGAATCTTACATCATTTGCATATAATAGTCTCATATCTGTTATTCCATATTTAAACATTGCAAGTCTATCTAACCCTGTGCCAAATGCAAATCCTGTATATTTTTCTGGGTCATATCCATTTACTTTTAATACATTTGGATGAACCATACCTGAACCTAAAAGCTCTATCCAACCTGTATGTTTACAAAGGTTACATCCTTTTCCCATACATTTGAAGCAACTAACATCTACTTCATATGAAGGTTCAGTAAATGGGAAATAACTTGGTCTAAATCTTAATTTTGTATTTTCTCCAAGCATATGCTTCATAAATACTTCTAAAGTTCCTTTTAAATCTGCAAATGTAATATCTTTATCTATTACCAAGCCTTCTACCTGATTAAATTGGTGTGAATGTGTTGCGTCATCTTCTCTTCTATATGTTTTGCCTGGAACTATAATTCTTATAGGGGTTTTTTCTTCATTTGCCATCATTGCTCTTGCTT